>SLPW01000391.1 GCA_007131755.1 Myxococcales bacterium
GAAGCCGGCGGCTTTTGTGGAGAAGAGTCGGGGCTTGTGTTCCTTCGCCGTCTGTACCGCCAGACAAACCTACCCGTTATCGTCCGCGGAGCCATCGGACCCGATTCAGCGGCCGCCGTCATCACCTGTGGTGCCGCGGGCTATGTCTTGGAAGAGCAATTGTGGCTATGTCCGGAGATCCCGGTGGCCCAGAAGGTGGCGCGCCGGCTGGAGAACTTCAATCCCACGGATACGCAATGTCTGGGGATGACCCTGGGCTTTCGCTACCGGGTCTTCGCCATGATCGCCACCCGCAAGCCGAAGGAGTTGGCCCGTCGCGAGGTGGAGCTCTTCGACGCCGGCGCATCGCCAGAAGATCTGTTGGCGGAGATTCGCGCCGCAGAGCCAGACGAGCGCTGGGATTTCGACCTGCGCGGCGAGCTGTGGTCTCTGGGGCAGGGCGCGGCGATGGCGAGTTCCCTGCGCGAGCGCTACGAGACCATCGAGGGCGTCGTCTGCGGCATCCAGGCCCACGTCGAGGACGTCCTCGAGGGACTGGCCGAAGACTTTCCACTCCAGCCCAATCGGGGCATCGCCGAGGTCAACGGCACCGAACTGCCCATCCATCAGGGACCGATGGCTCAGGTCAGCGACATCCCGGAATTTGCGAAGGCCGTCGCCGAAGCCGGCGCCCTTCCCTGGCTGGCGCTGGCGAATATGCCCACCCACGTTGCCGAAGATATCGTAGGCCGCACGGCACATCTGGTGGGCGACGCTCCCTGGGGAGCGGGCATCATCGGGCTTGACGCCAATCGCTATCGCGACGGCCATATGGACATGCTCAAACAGAAACGCCAGGAGGGACCGCTTCTGGGGCTCGTGGCCGCCGGCACGGCCGAGCAGGCGATGCAATTCGAGTCGGCACATATTGCGACCTATCTACACACCCCGACTCCCGGTGTTCTTCGGGCCGCTCTTCGCGGCGGACACCGAAAATTCTTGCTCGAAGGCGCCGAGGCCGGAGGTCATGTGGGAACTCTGGGCGGCCTTGCCCTGTGGCAATACGGCGTCCTGGAAATGGAAGAGGCCATCGAACGCGGCGTCGACCCTCGCAAGTTGGCCGTGGTCCCCGCCGGCGGCATCAGCGACGCCGCCTCGGCGGCGGCCGTCTCGGCCCTGTTTTTTCGCCTCCATCGCCGGGGCGTTCGCTTCGGCGTCCAGATGGGCACCGCCTATTTGATGACCCGCGAGGCCGTGGAGACCGGCGCGCTCAGCCCCACCTATCAAGAGGTGGCTGCAGACTGCGAGGGCACGGTGATCATGGGCGAAACCGTGAATACACCGACGCGAGTCCTCCATAATTCGGCGGCCGACCAGGTGCTGGGCCGAGAAAAGGAGCGGCTCACCGAGGGCGTGGACTTAAACGAGCGAAAGCATCTGTACGAAAGGGACAACCTCGGAGGACTTCGCGCCGCCGCCAAGGCCGAGCGCATCGCCGAAGTGGATCCCGAAAGGGGCGCCATCTTCGAAAAATTGAGCCGCCACGAGCAGCTCGAAGAGGGGCTCTTTCACTGCGGTCAGGGCGTCGCCCTCTGCGAGCGTGGGTTTAGCATCGACGAATTGCATACGGAGGTGACCGACGGGGCTCATAGATGGGCCACCGACGCCGATTGGCGCGCCTCTTTTCGACCGACCACAGAGGACACTGCGGGGATTTCACGGACTATGAATATGACGAAGAAAAGCGCGACGGAGATCATCGACGGCGACCAGGCGGTGGCCATCATCGGAATCGGCTCCAAGATGCCGGGAGCCCTCAACACGACGGATTTCTGGGACAATATCGTCTCCGGAAAGTCCGCCATCGGCCCCGTCCCGACGGACCGCTGGGATCCGTCCCTGTACTACGACCCCGATCCCACGGCGCCGGATAAGACCTACAGCAAGATCGGCGGCTGGGTGACGGGCTTTGAATTCGATCGCCGAAGCTTTCGCCTGCCCCCGAAGGTGGTGGAGAGCATCGATCCCACGCAGCTTTTATGTCTGGAGGCCGTCAAAGAGGCCCTGGAAGACGCCGGATATCTGGAGGCCGACTTCGACCGCAGCCGCTGCGCCGTCATCCTCGGAAACGCCCTGGGCGGCGACCTTCGCGACACCACGAACCAGCGAATCCTCTATCCCGAGGTCGACCGCGTTCTGCGCTCGGCGCTCATGGAACTCGGCGCCGACGGCCTCACGGCTGTCCAGCGCGAGGAGTTGCTGGAGACGGTGGAGCGGCGCTTCAAGAGTGAAATCGTAGGCATCAATGAGGACTCCATGCCTGGCGAGCTGGCCAATATCGTCGCCGGCCGCGTGGCGCAGACCTTCGACCTTCGCGGGCCGAACTTCATCACCGACGCTGCCTGTGCGTCGAGCCTGGCCGCCATCGAGGCTGCCGTGCGCGGCATCCGGGCCGGCCAATTCGATATGGCCGTCACCGGCGGCGCCGACCGCTCCATGGGCCCGCCGAGCTACGTCAAATTCTCAAAAATCGGCGCCCTGTCTCCCGACGGCTCGCGTCCCTTCGACAAAGAGGCCAACGGCTTCGTCATGGGCGAAGGAGCGGGGATCGTCATCCTCAAGCGTTTGAGCGACGCCATCGCCGACGGCGATGATATCTACGCCGTCATCCGAGGCGTCGGAGGCTCCAGCGACGGCCGCGGAAAAGGCATCACCGCCCCCAACCCGCGTGGTCAGAAGCTTGCCGTGCGCCGCGCCTACGAGGACGCCGGCTTCGGCCCTCGCACGGTCTCTCTCATCGAGGCCCACGGCACGAGCACCCCCGTGGGAGATCCGGCGGAAGTGGCCAGCATCCAGGAGGTGTTGAATGAAGACAGCTCCGAGCTCTTCGCCGACAAGATCTCGCTGGGAAGCGTCAAATCCAATATCGGCCACCTCAAGTCGGCGGCCGGAGCCGCCGGCGTCATCAAGGCGGCGCTGGCGCTCAAAAATCGCGTCCTCCCGCCGACGCTCAACGTCGACACCCCGAATCCGAAGCTCGACATCGATGACGGCCCGCTGTCCATCCAGCGCTTTGCCGAGGAGTGGACCGTACGAGACGATAAGCCGCGCCGCGCCGGCGTGAGCGCCTTCGGCTTCGGCGGCACCAATTTCCACGTCGCCATGGAGGAATTTCTCCCCGGCGGCGGCGCCAATAAGACCACCACCTTCGGTGGATTTTCCACCGGATCGGGCTCCACGGGAGACGGCGGTCTTCGCTGCGACGTCCCCGACAGCGAGGGCATCATCGCCTTCGCCGCCGACAGCGTCGACGCCTTGCGCGACGAGTTCGCAGGCTTCGCAAAAGCCTTCGCCCACTCCGGCGCTCGCGCCGCCTCGAGGTGGCGCCTCGACTTCGAAGACGGGCAAGAAGCCCTTCCCAGAGGAACGGTCCGACTGGCCATCGCCTATGCGGACGCCCATGAGCTGGGCGGCAAGATCGGTCGCGTCGAGCGCGCTCTGGAGGGCCGCATGAGCTGGCGTGTGCTCGCCAATCAGGGGGTCATCTTCTCCGAGGACGCCGTCGACGGAAAAACGGCGATGCTCTTTCCCGGTCAGGGCTCCCAATATCTGGGAATGCTCTCCGAGCTGCGCGAGCGCTTTTCGGTGGTCGACGAGACCTTCCGGGAGGCAGACCACATCATGGAGCCCGTCCTGGGCCGAAAATTGAGCGAGATCATCGACCCCGATCTCAACGAAGTCGACGAAAACGAGGCATTTCGACAGCTCACCCAGACCGAGATCACCCAGCCCGCCGTCCTTACGGCGGACGTGGCCATCTTCCGACTTCTGGGACAATTGGGAATCGAGCCCGCCATGGTCGCCGGCCACAGCCTGGGTGAATACGGCGCCTGCGTCGCCGCCGGGGTGATGACCTTCGAAGAGGCCCTTCGCACGGTGGCCCAGCGCGGCACCGAGATGTCCCAGGCCACGCCCATGAACGGCGACCCGGGGCTGATGGCAGGAATCTCGGCCCCCATCGACGTCGTCCAGCCCGTCCTCGACGAGATCGACGGCTACGTGGTCTGCGCCAATATCAACTGTCCCAGCCAGACCATCATCGCCGGGCTCACCGACGCCGTCGAAGAGGCGATAAAGCGCTTTGAGGCCATGGATTATCAGGTGCCGATTCTGCCCGTAAGCCACGCCTTTCACTCCAAAGTGGTGGCAGCCGCCAGCGAACCCCTTCGAAACCACCTGGAGGGAGTGGAGATTCAGACGCCTCAGATCCCGATTTTGACGAACGTCACCGGTGGATTCTACCCCGACGGCCCCGGCGCAAGAGACGAAATCCGCGACCTTCTGGCCGAGCAGGTGGCCTCACCGGTGCACTATATCGATCTCATCGAGACCATGTACGACCGTGGCGTGCGCGCCTTCGTGGAGGTGGGACCGAAGCGAGCACAGACGGCGTTTGTGGGGAGTACGCTGGAAGATCGGGAGCATCTGGCGCTATATACAAATCATCCGAAAAAAGGTGGTGTGGCGACGCTATACGAGGCGCTTGCGACGTTGTGGGCCAGGGGTGTTTGGGAACGTGAGGTGGATAGTTTGCAACGAACCCCTCCGCCTCATGCGCAGCCTTCGGCTGCTGCTTCGGCACCTCCCCATTTGCATGGGGAGGATCAATCGAGCGTCCCACGCACCGAAATCGTCGACACCATGCTTCAGGTCCTGTGCGACAAGACTGGCTACGACCCCTCGGAGATCGAGCTCGACTTCGAGCTCGAGGCCGATCTCGGCGTCGACACCGTCAAGCAGGCCGAGATCATGGCCGAGGTTCGAGAAA
>SLPW01000228.1 GCA_007131755.1 Myxococcales bacterium
AACGAGACCGAGACCGAGCAACGAGACCGAGACCGAGCAACGAGACCGAGCAACGAGACCGAGCAACGAGACCGAGACCGAGCAACGAGTCCGAGCAACGAGACCGAGCAACGAGACCGAGCAACGAGAACGAGAACGAGTCCGAGATCGAGCAACGAGATCGAGACCGAGCAACGAAAACGAGACCGAGAACGACACCGAGAACGAGACCGAGATCGAGCAACGAGACCGAGCTCGAGCAACAAGACCAAACCTGAAAGAGAGCCCCCGGTTATGTCCCCTTCCCCTCTTGAAGAACACTCCAACGGCAGCCTGCGCATCGTATTGACCGGTGGCCCCGGCGGCGGAAAGACCACGGCGGCGGACCTGTTTCGACGCGAGATCGGAGAACGGGTGGTCGTCGTCCCCGAGTCGGCAACCCTCTTATTCTCCGGAGGATTGCCACGGGCCGACGAAGTCAAGGCCCAGTGCGCTGCCCAGAACGCCATCTTTCATCTCCAGCGCAGCCTGGAGATCATCCAGACCTCGCTTTATCCGGAGCGAATCCTTCTCTGCGACCGAGGCACCATCGATGGCGCCGTCTACTGGCCTCCAGAAGAGGGCGACTTCTTTGAGCAGATGGGTACCACCCTGGACGAGGAGTTGAAACGCTACGACGCGGTCATCTTCTTTGAGAGCGCCGCCATCGGCGATCTCTCCATCGAAACCGGTAATCCCACCCGCATCGAATCCAATCGGGAGGCCGTGGCGTTGGATAGACGACTACGAAAATTATGGTCCAAACATCCCAACTATACCTTCGTTCCTCACAATCCCTCCTTCTTCAAGAAAATCACTGCCGGACTGGCCATCATGGAGAGCATCGTCGCTCAACTCGAGAGCGCCAGGGCTGACGATGACGACGAAAACGGTCCTTCGGACGACACCGCCACGCAGGTCTGCGAGGTTTTCACGGGTGACGAATAGGCAGCTTTGGTTGACACTGTCCGCCCCAGACGCCGCTCAACCATCGAACTCTCCATGGGATTTCTCTATTCGGCCTTCAAGAGGGCGCCCCATAACCCCAGAGCATAGAAAACATACCAACAATGTCTTTGAGTTAATTCGGAATGCCTCCCATACTCCTCGCCGTTGCATGGCTCGAACGCCCTTTTCAAGGAAGTGCAATCCTTGTATACGGGCCTCGCTGGTGAAGGCAGCACCCCACATCAAAAGGAGAGGATATGTCGAACGAAAGCAAATGCCCGTTCCATGGTGGCAATACGAATGCGTCTACCCAATCGAACGAAGACTGGTGGCCGAATAAGCTCAACCTCGGCATTCTGCGCCAGCACTCGTCGAAGTCCAACCCCCTCGACGAGGACTACGACTACGCAGAAGCCCTCAAGGAGCTCGACTACGATGCTCTCAAAGCAGATATGGTCGCCCTGATGACGGACTCCCAGGACTGGTGGCCCGCCGATTACGGCCACTACGGACCGCTATTTGTGCGCATGTCCTGGCACGCCGCCGGCACCTATCGCCAGGGCGACGGCCGTGGCGGTGCCTCCGGAGGCGCGCAGCGCTTCGCCCCCGAAAATAGCTGGCCCGACAACGCCAACCTCGACAAGGCCCAGCGGCTTCTGTGGCCCATCAAGAAGAAATACGGCAAGAAGGTCTCCTGGGCCGACCTTCTGGTGTTGGCCGGAAACGTGGCCATGGAGTCCATGGGATTCGAGACCGCAGGCTTCGGCTTCGGACGCGAAGATCTGTGGGAGCCCAAAGGCGATATCAACTGGGGCGTCGAAGAGGAATGGCTGGACAACGAGCGCCAGGAGGGCCCGGGCAAATTCCACAATCCCCTGGGCGCCACCCACATGGGTCTTATCTACGTCAACCCCGAGGGCCCGAACGCCGAGCCCGACCCCAAGGCAGCCGCCAAGGATATCCGCGAGACCTTCGCTCGCATGGCCATGAACGACGAAGAGACGGTGGCCCTTATCGCCGGCGGACATACCTTCGGGAAATCCCACGGCGCCGGCGACGACTCCGGCATGGGCCCCGAGCCCGAAGGTGCCTCCATCGAAGAACAAGGCCTGGGCTGGAAGAGCAGCTACGGCGAAGGCAAGGCCGGCGACACCATCACCAGCGGCATCGAAGGCGCCTGGACCCCCACGCCCATCGAGTGGGACAACAGCTTCTTCGACACTCTCTTCAAATACGAATGGGAGAAGACGAAGAGCCCCGCCGGCGCCTGGCAGTGGCACCCCAAAGGTGGAGAGGCTTCGGACATCGTGCCCGACGCCCACGACGACTCCAAAACGCATCCTCCCATGATGCTCACCACCGATCTGGCGCTCATCGAGGATCCGGAGTATCGCAAGATCTCGGAGCGCTTCCACGAAAACCCCGAGGAGTTCAAAGAGGCCTTTGCCAAGGCCTGGTTCAAGCTCATCCACCGCGATATGGGCCCCAAGGCGCTCTACCAGGGCCCGGAAGTTCCCGACGAGGACTTCCTCTGGCAGGACCCGATCCCCGCCGTCGATCACGACTTGATCGACGATGCGGACATCTCGGCCCTGAAAGCGAAGATCTTGGATACGGATCTGTCCGTCTCCGAGCTCGTCTACACCGCCTGGTCCGCCGCTGCCACCTTCCGAAACTCCGACAAACGCGGCGGAGCCAACGGAGCGCGTATCCGTCTGGAGCCCCAGAAGAGCTGGGAGGTCAATCAGCCCGCTCAATTGTCGAAGGCCGTCGAGACCTTCGAGGGCATCCAGAAGGAGTTCAACGACTCCCAATCCGGCGACAAGAAGGTGTCGCTTGCGGACCTCATCGTCCTCGGCGGCTGCGCCGGTGTCGAAAAGGCGGCCAAAGACGCGGGCTTCGACGTAGAGGTTCCCTTTACGCCGGGCCGCACCGACGCCACCCAGGACCAGACCGACGCCGAGTCCTTCGAGTACCTGGAACCAAAGGCGGACGGATTCCGCAACTACGTCCAGGCCGACGCCAAAGACGTGCCTGCCGAGGAATTGTTGGTCGACAGGGCCCAATTGATGACGCTGAATCCGCCTGAGATGACGGTCCTCGTCGGCGGCCTGCGCGCCCTGAACGCCAACTTCGACCAGTCCGAGCACGGCGTCTTCACCGACGAGCCCGGAACGCTGACCAACGACTTCTTCGTCAACCTGCTCGATATGAGCACCGAGTGGAAGCCCACCTCCGACGACGCCACCGTCTTCGAGGGACGCGACCGCGCATCTGGCGAGGTCAAGTGGACGGGCACCCGCGTCGATCTCGTCTTCGGCTCCAACTCCGAGCTGCGAGCTCTGGCCGAGTTCTACGCCTGCGACGACTCCCAGGAGAAGTTCGTCAAGGACTTCGTCGCCGCCTGGGACAAGGTCATGAACCTCGACCGCTTCGACGTATGAAGCTGACTGACGCAGTCGAGCATTGAAGAACCGAGAAGGCCCGGGAGAAATCCCGGGCCTTTTTTCGGAGACGAGAGGCTCCTGCCTATCGGCAGTCTCGTCGTCGCGCCCCAGTCGCCGCGGTGGCACCTGGAGCCGATAACATCATTGTTATCGGAGCGCCGAAAGGCGCTGAGCACTGCAAGTTGCGAGGGACCCGAATACAACGAGGGACGCCGCACATGCTGTTTTCGTCTCTTTCGGATGGCGATGGCACGGATGCCATCGCTCCAGGTCGTCGGTAGTCCCTTGAACACAACATCCTGGCGGGGACGCCTACTGCCGATGGCGGGGACGCCATCGTCTCCGGGCTGTTCCTCGTCGCCGTGGCCCATTATCGTGAGCCGACGACGCTGGCTCACTCCATCGACGATCTCGCTCCATGACCACCGACAGCTCCAGCAAACACGACGCCGGCGACGCCTCGAGGCGTCCATTTGTTGCCAGATATAGATGGCGCCTGCTCGGACTCGTCGTCACCACCCTGCTCCTGGCGCTCCTGTTGCCCATGACGCAGCCCGACCAACAGGCCGCCGAGACGGTGGCCGCCCAGGAATTGGTGCGTGCTCAGATCGCAGAGATTACGGAAGCGCTGGACCCCATCGACGATGAGAGCTTCGCCGAAGTCCGGGTAGCCTACCAGGGCATCGAAGAGCTGGAGCCGGTCGTCTTGCAAGAGGCCAAACAGCTCGGGGGGTTTGAACTCACCGACAACCCCGAGGCTCCTCGTGTGGAGTTTCATACCTCCCGCACGTCCTCGGGGCATCTTCACCTGGACATCACTCTGTCGGCTCCCGACGAGGCAACGATCGTCATCAGCGGTGGCTCTCAGCGCGTGGGCGACTGGAAGGCCATCGTGCCGCCACTTATCGCCATTTTGGCGGCTCTATTCTTTCGTCAGATCATCATCGCCATGGCCGCAGGGGTGTGGCTCGGCGCCCTGATCGTCGCCGAATACGATCCCCTCCAAGGCACGGTGCAGGCCGGCGAATACCTGGGAACGAACCTCACGAGCCCCTTCAACCTCTATATCATCGGATTTACCTTCGCCCTGGTGGGCATGGTACACGTCGTCATCAGGATGGGCGGCATGGCGGGCGTCCTGGAATTGGTGGCCCACCTCGCAAAGTCGGCGCGCTCCACCCGCATCGCCACCGCATTGATGGGATTTGTGATTTTCTTCGACGACTACGCCAACACAATCGTCGTCGGCACCACCATGCGACCCGTAAGCGATGAAAAGAAGATCAGCCGCGAGAAACTCGCCTATATCGTCGACTCCACGAGCGCTCCCATCGCCGGTCTGGCCATCATCTCGACATGGATCGGCTATGAGGTTGGGCTATTCGAA
>SLPW01000462.1 GCA_007131755.1 Myxococcales bacterium
ACCGAAAGAACACCGCCCGCCCCACGCCTCTCCCGTCGCCCGCCGGATGGCCGACGAAGAGGGCATCGACCTCGACACGCTACGCGGCACCGGCCCTGGCGGCTCCATCCGCCGCGAGGACGTGGAGGCCGCCATCGCCGACCAGAAGAGGCCGAAGGCTCCAGAAGAAGCTCCCGAAATCGAGCGCGACGCCATGGTCGCCATGCGCGAGGCCATCGCCACGGCCATGGCCCGCTCCAAACGCGAGATCCCCCACTACTACCTCCACGAAACGGTCCCCATGGACCGGGCCACAGACTGGCTCACCGACTACAACGCCGACCGCCCCGCAAAAGAGCGCCTCCTCATGGGCGCTCTGCTCGTCAAAGCCGTCGCCCTTGCCTGCCGCCGATTCCCGGAGTTCAACGGCATCTTCGAAGACGACCGATATAAGCCCCGAAACGATATCAACCCCGGATTCGCCATCTCCCTTCGTCCCTCGGGCGTCATCCCCCCGGCCATCCACAGGGCCGACGAAAAGGCGCTGCCCGGGGTGATGGACGATATCCGCGATCTGGTGCGAAGGGTACGCCGCGGCAAACTACGCTCCTCGGAGGTCATGGACGCCACCATCACCGTCAACAGCCTCGGTGACCGGGGCGTCGACGCCGTCTACGGCATCATCTACCCCCCGCAGGTGGCCATCGTCGGCTTCGGCAAAATCACAGAACGCACCTACGTCGAAGACGGCCGCATCGGCACCCACCGCGCAGTCACGGTGACGCTCTCCGGCGACCACCGCGCAAGCGACGGCATCACGGGCGCCCGCTTTCTTTCCACCATCGGCGACCTTCTACAGCGCCCGGAGGAGCTATGAACGAAGACCAGGTCCGCGAACTGATCGTCCAAATCATCGAAGACGTGGCCCCCGAGATCGACCTCCGAGGCGCCTCCGGCGACGAACACCTCCAGGACCACTACGGCCTCGACTCCATGGACGCCCTGACCATCCTGGAGGAGATCGCCGAGCAGACGGGCGTCGACATCCCGGAGTCCGACTACGATCAAACAGAGTCCCTCAACGCCCTTGCGAGCTACGTGGCCGAGCGAGTCTGACTCACCGCCCCGGACGCCGATCTTCTTCCTCTCCGACACCGATCATGATCTGCTCCGCCTCGTCGGATCCGAGCTCCACTCCGAGCTGCTCCAACAGCCCGATGGTGTCGATATAGCGCCACTCCTCGACCACCTTTCCCCCGTCAATCCGGGAGATGATCATTCCCGCAAATTCGATCTCTTTGCCCGTAGGCTCGAGTCCCGCGAGCGAGCCCTCGTGGGTGCCGTGAATGGTGACCATCACCGCCACGTGGTCCTCCGAGGCCACCACCGGATCGTAGCTCAGCGAAAAATCGGGAAACGCCTCGTGCATCTGCCCAACGAGGGCCTTGATCCCTTCCAAACCCCGTACGTCCTGATGGGGCGTATGTCCCACGAAATCCGAGGCGAAGACCCGGTCTACCAGATCCATATCTCCCGAATTCCACATCTCTTCGCGAAGCTTGAATAGTTCTCTATTTTCTTCGGTATTCATGATGGTCCTCCCCGTGGAAGTGGTGGTGACGGGTCAAACGTAGACACCTGCGGAAAAACGTTCAGGTGGCCTGCGACGACGCCCCTCCGACCACTCGCAGAAAACGCTCGCGGCCACCTCCCCAATCAAGTTGGGGAGGGGTTTGATGACGTCGTCGCCGCACGGAAATCCCTCCCCAACTTGATTGGGGAGGTGCCGAAGCGAAGCGAAGGCGGAGGGGCGTCGTCGCAGAGCACGATCCGATGGGTCTCCACACACACCCCATACTACAATTTGGCCCCCCACCCATCGGCGAATAAATTCACCTCTCTCCCACCTCGCCGACGCCCCCCTACCGGAGGCTCCCCATGAAGATGGAACAGGTCATTTCGACGGACGGAACGAAGATCGCCTTCTGGCGCCGCGGCACCGGCGATCCGCTGCTCTTCATCCACGGCACCGCCGAGAGCTCCGAGGATTGGGGTGAGTTGCCCGCCGTCCTGGAATCCGATTTTACGGTGGCCGTCATGGACCGCCGCGGCCGCGGCCAAAGCGGCGACGGCGAAGAGTACTCCCTCGATCTGGAGGCCGGTGACGTCGCCGCCGTCGTCGACGCCCTGGGCGGCAAAGCCCACATCATGGCCCGCTCCTTCGGAGCCCGCGTCGCCCTCGAGGCGGCGATGCGAGAGGTGGATATTCAGTCCCTGATCCTCTTCGAGCCCATTCACACATCGCGCTATATGCCGGCCGACCTCCCGAGTCGGATCGAGGAATTTCTCCACGCCAGCGAGGTGGCCGCGGCCTGCGAATTATTCTTCTCCGAATCCGGTCTCTTGGCCCCGGAGGACGTCATCTCCTGGTTGAACTCTCTCCACGGTCCGTGGACGAAGAGAACTCGCCACGCCGAGACCATCCCCCGCGAGATTCGTGAGATTCGAAACGGTCTCGTCAGCCTCAAAGAGGCCCTCGTCATCGAAGCTCCCGTATTGCTGCTCACCGGTGGCGAGCTCCCATCGAAGCTCGTCCTCAAAGGATTGAAGAAGCTGGAACCCGTTTTGCCGAATGCGCGTCGCGAATCCATTCCCGGCCAGAGCTATATGGCCGTCCAGGACGCCCCGGTGCTCGTCGCCAAACACATGCTGTCCTTTCTGCTCGAGCAACAAGGACGCACAGCCCTCGAACAGCAAACCCGCGCCAAAGAAAATAAAAATATCCTCGCCACCTTCATCGACCAGGTCTGGAACGAAGGCCGATTGGACAAACTCGACGATTACCTCACCGACGACTACGTCGAGCACACCGCTTTCGGTGATTTTCAGGGGGCCGACGAATTTCGCGCCTTCGTGGTCACCATGCACCGCGCCTTTCCAGACTTTCAGTGCCGCGTCGACGCCGTCACCGGCGACGCAGACCAAGTCGCCTGCCGCTACACCGCGCAGGGCACCCACGATGGAGAGTTCATGGGCATCCTCCCCACGGGAAATCACACCGTCATCGAGGGCTGCATCTTCGGACGCATCGAAGACGGAAAGCTGGCCGAGACCTGGGATCAATTCGACATCCTCTCCATCCTGGACAGCCTGGAGGTCCTCCCGGAAGATTCAGTGGAGCGAATGGAAGGCGGCCCCGCCTCTCCAACTTCATAAACCCTTCACCTCACCCTGCCACCACCAACGCCACCGGAATCCCCGCCATCGCCCCCCGCTCCACCTCGCGAAGCTCGAAGCCCGTCGCCTCCAACATCTCCTCCACCGGAATGGGTCGACAATCGAGCACCTGTGGTGCAACCTTTCGCGCCGCCTCGTACATCGCCGACATCACGGTGCGCCTGTGACTGGACATGGCGGCGACCCCGAAGCGACCATCGCGACGCAATACCCGGCGGCACTCCCCGAGGACGACCTCCATCTCCGATAGATCGAATAGCTCCACCGTAAACGTCGAGCACACCACATCGAAGCTGTCGTCGCGAAAGGGCAGCGAACAGGCATCGCCCACCCACAGCTCGACCCGCTCTTCAAGCCCTGCTTGCTCTACCTTTCCCCTCGCTACCTCGTTCATCTTCTCCGAGATATCGACCCCGGACACCCGTCCCTTTTCTCCCACAGCCCATGCAAGCTGCAGGACCACATCCCCCGTGCCCGACCCGACGTCCAGCGCAGCCTCCCCTTGTTGGACCTCCAACAACTCCACCAACCGGCGAAGATGGGGTCCCTCGAAGGGAGCCGCCATCACGTCGTACCACCGGGCCATCCGGTCATAATTCCGTTGAGCCTGCTCGCGGGTACGCTCTACGGGTGCGACGTCAAATTTCGGCGAATTTCTCTCCACTGAAGGCTCTACTTATCGAAAATACCGCACCATCCTGCTGATTTCTGGAGTTTCGCCACTGCGCGACGTCCTCATCTATGGGCGTGCTGCTCCTCCACTTCCCGCTTCTCATCGGTATTGAAGACCATATCCCACAGTCGCGTCGACACGCCATAGCGAAGCTCCGAATAGTCGTCTACGAAGTGGTGGCTGATATGGTGCTTCTTGAGGCGTTTCAGCCACTGAAATCCCGCGCGGCGGTGGTGGATATGATAGTGGATCACGTCGTAACAGAGATACCCGAAGACGAAACCGGCGTGAAAGGCCCATCCAAAGGGCCCCAACAAAAACGTCCACAAAAACAAAAATGCGAAGAATAACCCGATGCTGACCACCGGCGGCATCACCAACCGGTACTTGTCGTGGGGCCACTCATGGTGAACGCCATGCATCAAAAAGTGCATCCGTTCTCCCCACGCCGTATTCGGGACCCAGTGAAAGAGGGTCCGATGCAGCCAGTACTCCACAAAGGTCCACATCAACAGGCCCCCCACAAAAAGCGCCATCGAGCCCACAAGGCCCACGCCCACCTGGGTCAGGCTATGCCAGAACAGCCAGGCCGTGGCCGGCACGTATAATACGGGCACCGTCACCCAGTGGGTCCGAGACAGGGCGTCGAGTACATCGTTGTCGAAGATTCGCGGCGACTCCGGTGACTCCCGTAGAAAGTGCATCCCTCCCTCCGATTGCTGTATAGGCGATGAGACCTGGTCTCGTGCAACGACCCACAGAAACCTACGCATCAGGTTGCACCACTTCCAGTACGAGTTTCTGCAGGTCTATCGCCCCCCCCTGGATGTGTTCGGCGCAAGCGCTCACGGATCGAAGTGAGGCCCCATCAGCTCCAGCGCATTCGACAGCGCTCCATACATCCC
>SLPW01000080.1 GCA_007131755.1 Myxococcales bacterium
CGGGGCCGGGGAGTGGACCTCCCGGCTGGAAGACGTTGTGGAAAGGTTTTCGCAAGTTACGCCAGCGGCACCAGGGCTACTTGATGGCCCTGCGAAGATCTGGGCAACGTTGAGGCCGGGGTCCGGACCTGGGAACAACAACCGACGGAAACCGATCACACCCCAGCCTTTTACAGCCCTTTACCGCGGATCTCCTTGTACTTTATACTCTCAAGGCTAAGCTCTTCAGATCCATAGAAGTCACAGAAAGCGTCGCCGTCGACACCATAACTCGACGCCGGTCCCTTCTGACCGACGCCTTTGGAGCAGCGCATGTTGTGGATTCCGAACAAGGAACACTTTTTTCGGCTCGAGTCAGGGAGGTAACGATGTATAGGTATTTGGGTTTTTCGATGATGGTGGCATGCATACTGGCGTTGTGGGCCTGCGATCCGCCTGCCGCAGACGAAGAAGAGGACGAGCAGTCGGAGTCGGAGTCGGACGACGATTTCGAATTGGAGGGAACGGCAGAGGCCGGTGAATCGAAATACGACTCCTTGTGCGCGTCCTGCCACGGGGCACAGGGAGACGGCGCGGGACCGGCCGGTGCAGCACTGGATCCGCCTCCCACCGATTTTACCCAGAACAGATTGGAACCGGGACGTGTCTACGCCGTCACCCGCGACGGAGGAATCGAACACGGCCTGGCAGCCACGATGCCCCCCTTCCAGGCACAGATGAGCGATCAGGAATTGCACGACGTGACGGCCTACGTGATGGAATTCATGCCTGCCCCGTAGTTATCAGCAACGGCAACGCCTAAGCGTGACCAGGACCCCAGTGTTGCTCCGCCCCCCGGTCACCTCGGACCGGGGGGGGGCATGGGCCCGCCGTCGATAGCCCTCATACATGAGGCTGGACGCTTTCGTGCAGATCCTCCATCTCGCCGCGATTATATGCATCGAGGGCCTCGCTAACGAGGCGACCGTAATTTTCGTCGGCCTTTTCGAAATGCTCGAGTTGGCGGTCGATGATGTGATCGTGGCAGCCCCCCATGGACTCCACGATATTGACGGCAAGGCGCACCTTTTCGTCGTCGCTCATCAGGCGAAATAGGTCTCCCGCCTGGGTGTAGTCATCGTGATCGACCCGGGAGTCCCAGCGATCCACCGTCACCTTACCGAGATCCCAGGGCGGCTCGGCATAGGAGGAGTCCGGGCGCGGGGCGCCTTCGATGCTGTTGGGATAGTAGTTGGGAAAGCCCGTGCCCTGATCGAGAATGCCGCCGAATTGGCCGTCGCGCATATAGTTATTCACCGGGCACTTCGGACGGTTGATCCCCAGATCGCGGTAGTTTGCGCCGATGCGATATAGATGGGCGTCCTGGTAGCTCAACAGCCGGGCCTGGAGCATCTTGTCCGGGCTGGGGCCAATGCCGGGGACGAAGGAGCTGGGATTAAACGCCGCCTGCTCCACCTCGTGGTGGTAATTGGTGACGTTTTCATTGAGCTCCATCTCCCCCACCTCGATGAGGGGATGGTCTCCGTGGGGCCAGACCTTGGTCAGATCGAAGGGATTCCACCGAAAGTCCTCGGCCTCATCCTGGGTCATGACCTGAATATAGCAGGTCCATTTTGGGTAGTTGCCCTCGTCAATCGCCTCGATCATATCGCGCTGATGGCTCTCCCGATCGTGGGCGATGACCTCGGCGGCCTCGGCGTTCGTCAGATTCTCGATGCCCTGCTGGGTCTTGAAATGAAATTTCACCCACACCCTCTGGCCGTCGTCGTTGACCATGGAGTAGGTGTGACTGCTATAGCCGTTCATGTGGCGGTAGTTTTTGGGGATGCCCCGGTCGCCGAATAGCCAGGTGACCTGGTGGAGGCTCTCCGGGCAAAGGCTCCAGAAGTCCCACTGCATATTGGCGTCGCGAAGATTCGTCTCCGGATGGCGCTTCTGGGAGTGGATGAACATCTGGAATTTGAAGGGGTCGCGCACAAAGAAGATCGGAGTATTATTGCACACCAGATCCCAATTGCCCTCTTCGGTATAGAATTTCATGGCAAACCCACGGGGATCGCGCTCGGCGTCGGCAGCTCCCCTCTCTCCGGCGACGGTGGAGAAGCGCACGGCGCACTCCGTCTCCTTGCCGACCTCGCTGAAGATGGCCGCCCGGGTATACTCCGTGATGTCCTCGGTGACCGTGAATGTGCCGTAGGCGCCGGTGCCCTTGGCGTGGACCACCCGCTCCGGGACCCGCTCGCGGTTGAAGCGCTGGATCTGCTCGATGAGGTTGACGTCCTGCATCAACAGCGGCCCGCGCGGGCCTGCAGTCAGGGCGTTTTCGTTATCCGCGATGGGACAGCCATCGGCGGTGGTCAGCCGTGTCTTGTTATTGGAGCTCTTCTTCGAATCGTCTGCCATGGGGGGACTCCTGGAGATGGGGTCGAAGTTCAATTTTGATCGATTTCACACCGGTATGACGCACATATACCGGCACATGCCAGGAGCCTGCAGACCTCCTCCTGTCGCTTCATTGAGTTGTTTACGGCGCGCACAAACCTAGGCCATCGGTGGGCGATGGCAAGTAAGAATCATCGGTTGGCATGAATCGGGACAACCGATCTACACCCCTCGATTCGATCAATGCTGCGTTTCCAGGCGATGAAGCCGCTCTTCAAGCTCCGACACCTGGCTCTCCAGGGTGTCCAACCTGTCGCGCTGGGTGTCGATGATATCCTGCTGTTCGCGAATGGCCTGGATGGCGAGGACGGAGAATCCTGCATAGCCGATGGTATAGATGTCTTCGCGCTCGTCGTATTGCACGAGTTGCGGGAAGAGCTTCGCCACCTCTTGGGCGAGCAAGCCCAATTTGGGCTGCGAGTTGCGGTCCTGGTGGACCATCCGATATTGCGCGGGACGAAGCCTGAGGAAATCGCCGAGAACTCCGTCCAGATACCGCACCTCCTCTTTGAGACGCGCATCGGAGACCTGCGAATAGCTACCATCGTCGGGATCGATGCGAGCGCGAACGGAAAAACTTCCGTCGTCTGTGCGATGCCGAAACTGAAAGCTTCCGGGGTGGTCACCGAAGTCATCGAAGGAATGGAGATTCCACAGGTGGGTGACGCCACTCCATGGGGGCGCTTCCAATACCAGTCCTCTCAGGAAGCTGTCCTGTCGAACGTGGAGCATCGAGTCCGGATCGTCGCCGGAGCTCTGGTTGATGGACACCCGGTCGTTGAGCCGTGTTCGATCGCTGACCTCCAGAGTCCCGCTGGCGCTCAGGTCGCCTCCCACACCGAGCGCCGTCCCCGTGCCCAGCTCATTGCCCGCTCTTCCGATCCAATAGGCTCCACCCGTATTCGCGTCGTAATACAGCCGCGATGCCTCTCCCTGGGGACAGGTCGCCCCCGAACAGGGAAGAAAGCTGTCGCTGGCCACGGAGAATTCGTTATTCGACAGGTTCAGACCGAATCCGGCGCTATAGCTGGTGCCGATCTGATCGCCACAGATGAGCGATCCATTCGACGAGACGCCCACCACCACCTGGTCGCCCGAACAATCCTGGTCGGAGACGGCGAAATCAGCACCGGTATATTCGACTCGATCGTCGCAGGCCAGCGTGCCGTCGGCGTTGATTCCCACGGCGATCTGATCTCCCGCACAGACCTGGTCGGCCAACGCGAAATCCTCGCCGGAGTACGAGGGAAGTGAGCCACAGGTCCACCCGTCGTCGACGTAGATGGCGACCTCCTCCTGGCCGCAGCTCAAGTTTGCCAACGTATCTTCCGGCTCGGCGACAGATTCGGGCACACCACTGATCTGCTCCCAGTCGATGGAATCGACGGCCTCCGACGTCACGGCTCCGGGGGCCAACGCCTCAGAGGTGATGCTGCCGTCGACCACCGACTCCGCCACCATCGCTCGTTGCGAAAGCGCGGCAAAGGGCACGGACGTCATCTCCAGCCGTGGCTCCAACGCATTGGAGCCCACGGTCAGCTCCATATAGGCCCGCCCGTCCTGGAGCAGCATGGCGTCGATCGGATTTTCCGTCCCCCCCAGGGTGGCCGTATAGACCCCGGTGTCCCCCAGATCGACACTGACCTCGTCACTCCACAACAAATCCCCCCCCGATGGGGCGTCGTAGATCGCAAATTGCAGCGTTCGCTCGCCAGTCATCGGCTCTCCCTCTTGGTCGAGGAGTTTTCCCTGTTGGGTAATGCTCACCGGGACGGAGGCAAAGGCTGGTGCGGCGATCATGGCGCCGATGACGACCAGCGACACGAGGAGCGACGACTTCGTTAACAAAGAAATCCTGATCATTTTCTTATCCTGGGCCTTGCGACCAAGCGTGACACTCGGTCAATCGAACTCGACGCAAGTGCTGAGACGTATGCCGTGAGAGCTGACCATTACGTCTCTCGCCATTGATGATGGGAAAAATCGACGCGCCACGGGGGGCGCTACTCCCCCGAATGGTACATCCAAGGCTACCCAACGCAGCGCCGTGTCGCAACAGATCTGGATTGAACGACTGCGATCGATTGCCATCGGCAGTCGTTCCCTGGCCCGGTCCCAGTCCCTCGCCCAGGCCCGTCCTTTGCTGTTGTCATTTCTTGCCCTTGCTCCTTGCTGCGGGAGGGCAATTGTTGCCTAAACCTAATTCGCCGACGTGAAGCAACCTCGGGCCGGGGCCTCAACGTTGCCCAGATCTTCGCAGGGCCATCAAGTAGCCCTGGTGCCGCTGGCGTAACTTGCGAAAACCTTTCCACAACGTCTTCCAGCCGGGAGGTCCACTCCCCGGCC
>SLPW01000272.1 GCA_007131755.1 Myxococcales bacterium
CCGAGCCCGACGGCGGCACCACCTTCTTCATCTTCCTCCCTCGCACCGACGCCGGCAAAGACGACGCCTGCAGCGCCGTCTCCAAGGTCTTGGTCGTCGACGACCAACCGGACCTTCGCGAGTTCACCTCCCTCGTCCTCCAGGATATGGACGTAGAGGTCATCAGCGCCCGTACTCCCCAGGAGGCACTCCAACTATCGCGTGCCTGCGGCGCTGACCTCGATCTGGTGGTCACCGACGTCACCATGCCCGGCATGAGCGGACCCAAACTTCTGGAAGAGATCCGCCAATTTCACCCCGACACCTCCGTGCTCTACATCTCCGGCTACGACCAACACAGCTTGAGCCGAGAGCGCAACCTCGACCCCCAGGCCCCCTTCCTCGAAAAACCCTTCAGTCCCGACGAACTCCTCGAATACGTGGAGAGACTCCTCGACGACTGAGCGAATTTCCGGGCACCAACAGGGGCGTACGACAGCTTTCGGAGACCCCACGATGGCAGAGAACGACGCTCACCCAAGTATTCTCATCGGTGCCGTGGTCACCGTCGCGGCGATGGCTCTTCTCATCCACTTTTTGTGGTTCCCCGGCGTCGACGACACTACGACGATCGACGACGACGACGACGAAGCCGTCGTCGTCGTCGAAGAAGCCCCGCCGGAGAGTGAACGTCTCGAACTCGGGGACTTCGAGGAATTCGCCTCCAACTACGCCGAACACTACCGGCTCGACCCCCGCCATCTCATCCACGTCACTTTGGATCGGCCGATGTATCGGCCGGGACAACAGATCCGATGGAAGAGCTGGCATGTCTCAGCGGGCTCTTTCGATCGCCGAGACGCCTCGGATCGCCAGATCACCGTGGAGTTGGAGAACCCACGGGGCGACCTGGTGGAAGAGGTAGAGGTGGATCTGGAGCACGGGCTGGCTGACGGGAGTTTTTCCGTCGACGCCGAGGCCGCCGGTGGGAATTGGACTCTTCGCGTCACCGATGGTGCCGAAGAATTCGAACGTCCTGTGCTGGTGTCGGCCTTCGAGCCCTCCCGGTTTCGCAAGGCCATCGACTTCTCGAAGGACGCCTATCGCCCCGGCGAATTGGTAGAGGTGGAGGTGGAGATCCTTCGCGATACGGGTGACGCCCCGCAGGGTCTGGAGATCACCGGCTATGCCGACGTCGACGGAGAGCATATCACCGACCTCTCGGGCACTCTCGACGCACAGGGGCGCATAGAACTCTCCTTTGATCTGCCGGACCAGATCATCTCCGACGACGCCAACCTGGTGATCTCCGTCGAAGACGGAGGCATCGTCGAAAGCGAGGTAAGACCCATCCCGCTCGCACTTCAGGAGGTCACCATCGACTTCTACCCCGAAGGCGGGGAGTTGATCGAGGACTTGACCTCCCGAGTCTATTTCGAGGCCCGCGACCTCTCGGGCGCCCCCGTTGGCGTTCAGGGGCGCATCGTCGATGGCGACGATCGCACCGTGGCCGAACTCGAGGCCGACGCAGACGGTCGCGGCCGCTTCGAATTCACCCCCGAACCCTACCAGACCTACCAGGTGGCCCTCGACGAACCGGACGTCGACGTGCGCCAGACCCTTCCCCGAATCGAGGCCGAGGGCTGTATTCTGCGTGTCTACGACGATCTGGAATCCAGGTTGGACGAAATTCGCGCCGGCGTCTGGTGCAGCGACGAGCGGCGCGTGGCCGTCATGGGGGCCATGGCCGACGAACTCTTCGACACCGCCGTCGTCGAGGCAGGCCCCGACGAGCCGGCCGTGGTCTACCTCAAGGCCGAAGACGGCTGGCCGCGCCCTGCGGGCATCGCCCGGGTGATCGTGGCCGAAAAAGAGACCTCTGAGACTCGGTGGGAAGAGATCACGGAGTTGAAACTTCTGGCCGAACGCGTCCTCTTTCGAAATCGCTCCGCCCAGATGCACATCGAGATCCGCACCGATGGCAAAGCCTATCATCCCGGAGAGACGGTGGAACTCGAGATCATCACCACCGATCCAGAGGGGGAGCCCCTTCGCGCAGAGCTCGTCAAGGCCGTCGTCGACGACCGGGTCCATGCGCAGGCCACCGACCAGGCACCGTCGATTTTGGGGCGTCTGCTACTGGAAGCGGACGACCTGCATTTCTGGGGCGACGTCGAACGGGCCGATCGCTATTTCGACCTCGACGATCCCGAGGCAGCGGTGGCCCTGGACTACCTGATGGGCGCCCGGGGGTGGCGTACCGGCGATCAACACCGCAGATTTCTCGTCGACGGCGGAGATAATTGGATCGATCCCCAATTGAACCGCCACAGCGACCGGCCTCGAGATATCGAGATCATGCGCGGTGACAGTGGCGCCGGTGTCGGTTTCGGTGGCGGTGGCGCCGGTGCCGGTGGCGGCGGACGCACCGGTTCTCCTCCGCCCCGACCGAGCGCCCCGGCTGCCGAGAGTCCTGCGGCGGACCGAATGGTCGCTCAGGAAGCGGGCGCGCTGGCGGCCTTTGACGATGCGCCCGTCGACATGGAGATGGCTGACCACAGGAGCGAAGAACCTGGCGAATCTCCTTTGATGGATTCCGAACACGGTGCCCCGGGCGCCGAAAAGCCCCGCTGGTTTCGCGACGACGACGCCGGGGCTTTTGCCGCCTGGGCGGCCTCCATGATGACCGACCGCAGCGGCACGGTGTCGCGCGACTTCGAACTCTCCGAGGCCATCGGCGCCTATCGCATCACCGTCGAGGGCATCTCCCACGACGGCTACGTGGGCTTCGCCGAGACCGTCGTCCCCGTAGAGCTACCCCTGAGCGTCGCTCTTCGTATGCCGGAGATCTTGAGCGGCGGGGATACCATCGAACTTCCCGTCACCCTGCGAAACTCCAACGACACCTCCGTGACGGCCGACGTCGAACTCTCCTCTCGTGGCCCCGTCACCGTCGAGGGCGACGCCTCCTTCCAGGTCGACGTCCCCGCCGGCGGCACGACCACCGAATTCGTCGCCATCTCCGTCGGGGACTACCGGGGCGAAGGAGCCATCGAGGTCTTCGCAGAGGGCGGCGGTTTCGCCGACGGCGCCGAGCGCACCTTCCAGATCGAGCCTGCCGGCTACCGCCGCACCTGGCATCAATCGGGGAGCCTCCCCGGGGAAAATGCCCACGAGATTCCCCTGATCGGCATGACCGATATCGGCGCCACCGGCGATCTCCTGCTCTACCCCAACCCCGTCTCGGAGGCCATGGAGGGCGCCGAGTCCATGACCCGAAGGCCCACGGGCTGCTTCGAGCAGACCAGCAGTATCAATCACCCCAACCTTTTGGTCTGGCGTTACCTCGACGCCATGGGACAGCTCGACGGCGACGTCAAAGAGCGCCTCCAGGACCATATCGACTACGGCTTCGAGCGCATGCTGAGTTTCGAGGTCTCCGGCGGCGGCTTCGACTGGTTTGGTCGCGGTCCGGCCAACGCTGCGCTGACGGCCTGGGGACTGGCTCAATTTTCCCAGATGAAAGAGATCGTCACTGACTTCGACGACGATGTCATCGACCGCACCGCCCGCTGGCTGCGCACCCTGGCCGACGACGACGGCGGGTGGCACGATCGCGGCGCCTGGAGCCGGACCTACGGCGCCCAGCGCAACACGGCGGAGCTCTTCGTCCTCTACGGGCTGGCACGGGCCGACGCCCTCGATGGCTTCGAGGCCCAACTGGAAGCAGCAAAACAGACGGCGCTGAACAGCGATCGCATCTACGACGTGGCCCTGGCCGCGGCCGTCCTGGCCATCGACGGCCGCGACGAGGAGACCCTCGAGGTCGCCGTCGACCGCCTGATGGCCATGCAAAACGACGACGGCAGTTGGAGTCCCGACGCCGGACGGAGCTGGGCCCGCTCCTTCGGCACCAGCCTCGACGTCGAGACCACGGGCCTGGCCGTACAGGCCCTTCTGGCCGCCGACGGACCACCTCGAAATATCTCGCAGGCAGTGGACTGGCTCGGTGACAACAAGTCGCGCAGCGGCTGGTGGGGCTCCACTCAGGCCACGGTCATGGCTCTGGAGGCGCGGATCGCCTATGAGCAAGCGTACCTGGGCGACGACACCGGACCGGTTCGCGTGACCATCGGTGACGAGGTGGTGGCCGAAGAGGTCTTGAGTACGGACACCCTCAACGCCCTTCGTATCGAGAACGTCGGGCGCTACCTGAGCGCCGACCGCACAACACTCAACGTCGACTCCGACGTGCCCGCCAACTACGATCTGGAGATCTCCTGGCGAGTCCAGGACTTCGACGCCGACGGCGATCCGCCCCTTTCGCTGAACGTCGACATCGGCAGCGCTGACAGGGCCTCCATGGGTGACGAAGTCCCTATCTCCGTGACCCTCAAAAACCGCGAGGACGACAGCCTGGGGATGTCCGTAGCCCACATCTCCCTGCCGGCCGGCGTCGAGGTCAGTCCCCGCCAACTGGATTCGTTGGTGGAGCGCACGGACGTCGACTTCTTCGAGACCACAGGCCGCGAGATCATCTTGTATTTCGAGGATTTCGACGGCGAAGAACGCCAGGAGATCAGCTTCTCCGGCGTCGCCGCCGTGCCCGGCACCTTCGATGTGCCGGCCTCCGTGGCCTACCCCTATTATCGCGACGAAGATTTCTGGCAGTGGGGACAGCGCTCCACCTTCCGGATCGACGTTCCTTAGCCCGCATTTCTCTCAAGCAAGCGTTCACCCCCTGGTCCGCGACGTCCGTGACCCCGGACTCCTTGAACAACAGTCGGCCGGGGCTAAGAAAGAAGCAGACGGAAATGTGGAGGAACGCGCATTGCTTCTTACGTAGCCCTGGCCGGCCGAGCGTAGCGAGGGAGCCCGGGGTCGTGATGCCTTTGTGCTCCCGAGCATATCGGCCGTTTTTCAGGCCGACCCGGGCATCCACGCGGCCTTTGGCCCGTGGTTACGGATGGACGGGTCGATATATACCGGCCAACTATCAATCCAGCGGCGATCGCTCCATGACCTCAATGAGGCGCTCAAGCCGCTCTTTTTTCGCCCCATCGGCCTGCGTAGCCCTGGCCTGCGCTCGCTCCTTCGAGGCCTGGGCTGAGGCCAGCTGGAGGCTCTTCTCGATCTCCGTGGCCAGCCTTCCCTCCACATGGGGATAGAGATCGACCAGGGCCGTGACGATGGCGCTCACCACCTTGGGGCGCTCCTCGCTATAGGGCTCGAGCTGTGGCGTCTCCCAGGCCCACTGATTGGCCCAGTCGCCGAGAGCTCGCACGGCGGCGACCTGATGGCCTTCCTGCGCAGACTGCGCTACCTCCAGGAGATATTCCGCGGAGTTGTGGCGACGTGCCTTTCCTAGGCCGGCGATGATGGCCTCTGTCTTGTCCTCCGAGCTTCTGGCCTCCTCGATGAGGGCATCGATAGCTTCTACATTGCCCGTTCGCCCGATGGCAGTGGTGGCGACGGTCCGCAATTGATCGTAGGGATTATTGGCGATGACGATGGAGTGAAGCACGGGCACGCTTCGCTCATCGCGAATCCGACCCACCGCCTCCACCAGCCCTACTCGCCAGTTTCGCCAGGTTCGTAGCCCCATTCCCAGCTCCATGGGATTTTCGCTGACCAGATGCCACAGCATTGGAAGCAACGCTTCGTCACCCAGGGTCTGCAGCATCCTGGCCGCCGGGACGGGTCGCTGCCCGCTGCGCTGGCCCAACTCCACGTAAGCCTCGCGCAACTCTTGCAGTTGAGCAAAGCGCTCGGGCTCGTGGTGCCACATCCTCTCCAACTCGTCGGCCACCTCTTCGAGCTCCGGATAGGCAGAAAAATCAGGCGCCTTACCCGCGCTCTGGGCCCAGGCCGCAGTGGAGACCATCAACGCGGCCCCGACGACGGCAACAACCATTGCCAGGCGTAATATTCGACTCATCAATTCATCTCCTTTGCCCACCAGGGCGTCGTCGGGGTGTGTCGAATGACGTTGGAGCCGCAATGTACCTGGCCGACGCCGACGTGATAGACGTCCCAGGTTTCAATCCAATGCACCTCCACTCCCACCGCTCCGAGCAGGTCTTCGACGTCGAGCTTGAAGATATCGTCTCCGTCCACCTCCGGCCCATGAGGATCGGCAGCTCCGAAGACGTCGGGCTTGAGGCTGATTCCGTTAATGATGCCCGGCTGATAGGCCAGGCTCCCCTGGCCGTAATCTTCGTGCAAAAAGGCGATGGGGATAAGGTCGTCGTCGACGATGCCCACCTCGTCTCGGAAAATATCGAGCTGGGCGTTGATCTCTATGGCGGCTCGTGCCGACGCCTCCATGATCTCCGTATCGTTGAGGACCTCGTTGACCGTCACCTCTGCCGAGCCTCCGGCGCTGCCCCACCAACTGGGGTAGGACTTGCCCTCAAACATGATCAAATCACCGCCGCCCTGCTCGTCGCGCAACGTCTCCAACATCTCCTTCGCTCTCACCGGATCGTTATATAATAGCGACCAGCCCCGATCGGTATCGCTTTCGACGAAACTGATCGTCTCGTCCACGTGGGCCACAAGCTTCCAATAGGTGTCGACCCACAGGACCGGCTGTGCCCCCTGGGAATCGATGATGGAGGTCAAGGTGGGGTCGGGGCGTATATTGTCATTGCCCAGATGCTGTCCGCGCACCACACGGCCGTGGGGATAGGCCGTGCCGTCGGGAGCGATATGGGGCGGCACCGTCTCCGTATTGCCGAAGGAATCCAGCGTATCCGAGGCGAAGACCCGGCTCACCAGTTGCGCAATCTCCGGATATTCGTGCTGACTTGGCTGGCCGTAGATATAGGCCAGAGCATCGTCGATATCGACGCCGTCGAGGCTCACCGGCTCAAACCCCTTGTCTCCGTCGTATTCCGCCCGTCCGGCCACGCCGGGGCCATGAAAATCACTAAACACCACCTGGCCGGCCTCCCTCAGCAGTGGCTCGGGGGCGTATCCCTCGAGCTCATCGAGACGATGAAAGATGGGCTGCGCCGACTCCGGGTGATTCAGGTTCGCGCTGCGAAAGTACATCCGAACCACCTGTGGCCCCTCGGGAGCGGGGATGGCCATATAGCCGGTCAGCATATAATCCTGCACCCAGGGATCCCACAGATCCAGCAGGCGCAAGCCCTTCTCCACTCCCGCCGCATCCGTCGCAGCCTGAAGGTCGGCCACGAAGTCGGCGTTGCTATTTCCCAGATCGGCGACGTAGACCTCTTTTGCGGGATGCAGATGGTGGGGAAAGATCACCGGCGCCTGCTCCATGCGGGCATAGTCCTCGATGGTATGCTCCACCTCCCCGACCTCGATCTCCCACTTCAACTCCACCACCCCGTCCCAGCCCTCGTCTTGATTGACCAGGGCCTTGCCCTCGATGGCGAATTCTACGCCTTGTTCCAGGGCTTCGGCGTCAACGACGTCCTCACCGGGCTCATAGGGTACAAAGGAATCGGCGCCGTTTCCTTCGCCGCCTCGCTTGTAGAGCCGAACCCACCTCCGTGCATCCTCGTTGACGTCCAACACTCCCACCGTCTCAGGGCTGACCACGCCGGTGGGTTTGGTCTGAATACGCGCCATATCGGCGAGGTCCGCCTCGGAGGCTACCTCGAAGTTGCGGGCGTCGTAACAAGACTCGTAGGCCTCATCGTCGTTCAACCCGTTGCACTGGCCGGCGTCGTCATCCAGATTCGCCAGAAATAGCGCTCCGAAACCCTCATCGGCATCAAAACGATGCTCCACGTCTTTCGGATCCTCGAAGTCCACCACCCCACTTCGGCTGGCGTCGACCAACACTTTCGTCGGCACCTCGTAGGTATAGGTCTCGCCATCATCGGCGACAAAAAAACCGGACGGGCCCGCATCATCGGGGCCGGCGTCCGGAGCATTGTGGTTCGACTGTTGATTTGGATCGTCGTTGCCGACTTTTTCGTCGGGGCCATTCTTCCCACAGGCAGCAACCATCAACACTATGACCGTGAGAAAAATCCCCTTGCTCAGCGAGCCCTTCATGCCGCCTCCGCTAGAAGAATTATCCATCGCTTTCAGTAGCGAAGAGTCTAGAGAGCGGCCCAACCAGTGTCAAACTCCTCCCCCCGATTGGGCTGTGAATTGCGCATAAGTCACGGGAATAACTCTATGCAAAGCCGGTCTCGGTTTCGTGGTCGTTCTCGTTCTCGTTCTCGTGGTCGAGGTCGAGGTCGAGCCCGAGGTCGAGCCCGAGGTCGAGCCCGAGCCCGAGGTCGAGCCCGATTCCGAGGTCGAGGTCGAGCCCGAGCCCGAGGTCGAGCCCGATTCCGAGGTCGAGATCGAGCCCGAGGTCGAGGTCGATTCCGAGGTCGAGGTCGAGATCGAGCCCGAGGTCGAGCCCGATTCCGAGGTCGAGCCCGATTCCGAGGTCGAGCCCGATTCCGAGGTCGATTCCGGCCTAAGAGTTTGGGGGGGTATGCATCAATCCTACTAGTTATTCCAAAAACTTACGCGCAATTCTGAGCCCGATTGGGAAGTGACCCAAAGGCGATATCTTCGCGATCTTCACCCCGGTCATACGCACAATTTTTCGCTAATCGTCGATAACAAGAATAGGCCCCTTGTCATCGAAGGGGGATCAACTCATGAATCTCAGCGGAGAACTTCATATGCTCACACATCTACTCGTCATCGCCCTCGTCGCCTATCTCATCCACCGAGAGAAGAAATCCATCCACGGCTCTCCGATGCTGATGGGGGTCGTCATGATCGCCATATTCTTCGGTGGCTTCATGGGTTCTGGTTATCTGTTGATCGACCGAGTCTCGCAAGAGACGATGGTCTGGCTTGACACCCTACTCATCTTTCTGTGGTTTGGCGTCGGCTACGGTGTCTACTGGGCCATTCGGACCTGGCGAGACAATGCGTATCAACGCCGGCTAGACGCGGAGTTGTCTAAATAATCGATATTCTTCGGACACAACCGGCACCTTCACCACGTCTGCTCGATGACCCGCATCCAATTGTCGAAGGCCACTTTGCCGATCGCCTCCTCGTCGTAGCCGTGATCGCGAAGGGCATCGACAAGCCGCGGCAGACCGGAAGCGTCGCCCAGATCATCGGGCACGCGGGCGCCGTCGAAGTCCGATCCGAAGGCGACGTGATCGATGCCGATGCGACTTGCCACGTAGTCGATGTGGCGTACCAATTCGACCAGCGGCGTCTCGCAGATAAAATGTCCGTCGGCTCGCACGTCGCCTACGAAAAAGTTGATGCCCACCAGGCCTCCGGACTCCCCGATGGCGTCGAGCTGGCGATCCGTGAGATTTCGCGCCGACGGACAGATGGCGTGGCAACAGGCGTGGGAGACCACCAGCGGCCGATCGCTCAGAGACGCCACATCCCAGAACCCGGCTTCGTTCAGGTGAGCCAGATCGACGAGGATGCCCATCTCGTTGCAGGCTCGCACGAGCCTCTTTCCCGCCTCGCTCAACCCCGGCCCCGTATCGGGGGAAGAGGGAAAGCGAAAGGGAACTCCGTGACCGAAGATATTGGGCCGACTCCAGACGATGCCCACAGAGCGCAGTCCTCGCTGGTAGTATTCCTCCAGATACTTCAGATCCTCGTCGATCGCCGCCGCCCCCTCGAAGTGAAGCACGACGGCCAGCTTCCCGTCGTCGATCCCCCGGCTCAGCTCCTCGAAATCGCGGGCCACGAACAGTCGCTTGCGCCCCCGGCTCTCCAGCTCTTCGAGCAGCTCCATGACCTCCAGGGTATAGTCCCGGGCTTTCTCCAGGGGAATGGCCGGAGCCATGGGCACCTGGTAGCCCTCATGGGTGCGCTCGAGGGCGCTTCGGCCCAATTTGTCGCCCTCTCCCCGGGCATGGGGAGCGAAGATGGCGAAAAAGCCACCGGCCAGCCCTCCTTCCTTCGCCCGTACAAGATCGATATGACCGGTCTCGTTTCGTCGAAAAAACGACCAGTCACCGTCCTCTTTCCCCAGATTGGCCATGTGGAGGAGGGTGTCGTTATGTCCGTCGAATACGGGGATCGTCTTCGCAGATCTTTCAGACATTGCACTTCCGATAGGTGAGGGTCGTCGGCAACGTCACCCTGCCGTGCTCTTCGCTTCCACCGTCGTCACAGACTCCTGCTCCTCTACCTGCTCGCTTTTGACATCCCCTTGTTCTCCCGGCAAAAACAGACACTCCCTGGTGGTCAGATACAACCCGAAGTTGTCGAGCTTGAAGCCCGCCAATTCGATGCGGCGACGCAGCTGCGCCAGTTGTTCCGGAGCCAGGATATTGATCATGCTATCGCGCTGATCATGCATGACCCACCACAGATAATCCGGCACCACCTCCAGCAACATATCCAGATGATCGCGCACGAAGGGAATGCTCAATTGTCGCGTGGAGCGATAGGGATTATACCCCGGATATTCCATGCTCACCCGGCCGCTGACCAGCTCACAGCCCAGGTGATAAAAGGTGCGATCGAAGTTGTATGGAGACGTACGCTGCTCCAACTCTCCGTAGTCGCTGCCCGTCAGCGCCAGATCGAGGCGATGCGCCTTTTTTGCATATCTTTGAAGCGCCTCGTGACGCCGTCCAGCCCGCCCATCGCCACAGTGGCGCTCATATTTCGGGATCAGGCTATCCAGGACTACCGACGGGCTGTAGGCGGGCAGATCCTCGGAGGGAAATCGATTGCGAAGATTGCGGTGATACTCTCGTAAAAACAGGCGAAAATCGAACTCGTCGAATTGGATTCCCAGCAACAAACAGGTCTCTATTTGCTGAATCGTTCCCTCAGGTGTCATAAGACCACTCACTGCTTTCAAGAGTCTTGCTCAGCCCGAATACCGGCTCGGAGCTTTCTTCTTCACTTCCCGTCGTGCAGAGCTTATCGCGTCCCCGCAGCAAACGCCAACGTATACTCGGCTGCCGAACAGGGCAATCGCACAGATGTGGTCCACCTCGATCGGTTAAAGAACTTCATATGGTCGAATCCCCCTGGCCCCGGCCCAGTCCCGGGCCCTAGCCCAATGTTGCTTCACGTCGGAGAATGAGGGTTGGGCAACGATTCCCCCTGGAGGGAGGAACAAGAACCGAAAAAGACAACAGCAAAGGACGGGCCAGGGCTTGGGCCGGGGCCCGGGCCAGGGAACTACTACCGACGGAAACCGATCACACTCCAATCCCACTCGCGACTTGATGCCCATCGACAGCGGCGATAGGTTGCGCGCTCGATTAGGATCGAGGCCGCCGAATAGGCCCTACCATTTCCAATTTTCGACGACGGACATCGCCATGGAAGCATTTCCAATCATGTTGGCCATTCACAACATCTTGCGCTGGGTCGTGATCCTCGCCGCCGTGGCCGCCATCGGCTACGCCTGGCACGGAGTGGCCACAAAGCGCGAGTGGACCAAGGGCGACCGCATTCGCACCGTGGCCTACGTGGCCTCCATGCACCTTCAGCTCCTTCTGGGACTGATCCTCTACGTGCAGAGCCCCGTCGTCGATGATGCCTTCGCCGATCCAGGAGCGGCGATGGGCGACACAGAAACACGCTTCTTCTTCGTCGAACATATCTCCATGATGGTGTTGGCCGTCGTCTTCGTTCAACTCGGCTCCAGCATGGCCAAGCGAGCCACCGATGACGCCGAAAAACACAAAAAGGCGGCCATCTTCTTCACCCTGGGATTCGTGTTCATCATGGGCGGATTGCACTATATCTGGGCTCAGCGACCGCTATTTCCGGGGTTGTGAGATCATTCGAATTTATTCGGAGCCCCCTCTCCTCGCTGCGCTCGGTGTCTCCCCCACGGGGGAGGTGCCGAGCGCGTAGTACAGCGTGAGGCGGAGGGGGCACCACGCAACCTCCCAACCTACATCATCTACATCTCCACCACATCAAATACCGCATAACTCCACGAGCCCAGCGTGATCTCCACCTCCCCTTCCTCAGCCTCAAAACCAGCCGCCGAAAGCTGGTCCTGGAGCTGCGCTGACTCCGACCACTCCTCGGGCAAGATCACCGTCTCCGTGCGCTCGAAATCGGCCTTATTCATCGCCACCACGACCCTTCGGCCCTCGCCATCGTCGCGGCTGTAGACGTAGAAATCGTCGTCGATCCACAGCTCTCGGCGTTCGCCGTAGCGAAGGGCCTCCAGCTCTCCACGCAATTGCCCCAGCTCACGGATATTCTCCAATAGCGCCGTCTGGTTGGCGTTCCACTCCCAGGGCATCATCCGCCGGTTGTCCGGGTCGCCGGCGCCGGCGAGTCCGATCTCGTCGCCGTAATACATCAGGGGAATGCCGGGGATGGTCAACAAAAAGGCGTGGGCCATGCTCGCCCGGTCGATGATCCACTGCTGGTCCACCTCGTTGTCCGGCCCCTGCGCCAGCAAATCCTGCGTATTTCCGAAGGGACCGTCGTCGTTTCCGACCATCTCCGTGACGAAGCGCGGGATATCGTGATTTCCGATAAACGGGGAATGCCAGGGATAGGTATCTCCGTACTCGTCTTCCGAGCGCTGAAGCCCCGTCTCCAATTCCTGAAAGGATCCGTCCCCTCCGAAGACACGTCGGATGGGATAGAGAAGGGGAAAGTCGAATTGCCCGTGGAGCTCCCAATCGGCCACATAATCCATGATCACGCCGTGGCCGTCCTCTCCCGTAAATGTCTCGCCGACGACATAAAACGGCGAAGCCCCCTGCTCCTCCAGCTCCTGAAGGCGCAGGCGAATGGTGCGCATGATGACGTGCTCCATATGCTTTGCGGCGTCGATCCTCAGGGCGTCGACGTCGAATTTCTCCATCAGCGCCAGGGCGTCATCGGCCACCCGCTCGACGATATCGTGGTTTCGGTAGTTCAGATTCGGAAGATAGGGCGCAAATTGACAGTCCAGCGTGCGTTCGTCCCACCCGCAGCCCATATCGCCACACACGCAGGTATATTCGCACCAGGTGGGATGCTGACTGCAGTAGACGTGGTCCTCGTGAACGTGGTTCAAGACCAGATCGAACATCACCCGAATGCCGCGAGCCTGGGCGGCCTCGATGAGCTCTTTCAGAGCCTCGTCGCCGCTTTTATCCACCGCCCCGAAGCGGGTCTCGGCGCGAAGGGGATCCACCGTCCAATAGCCGTGGTACCCCGTATACATATGGTCGTCGAAGGAGCCCGGCTGCCCCAGATTGGTATTCTCGTTGATCGGATTGAGCCACAGGATATTGACCCCCAGCTCATCGAAGTGGCCCTCCTCGATGGCCGCGGTGACGCCGGGGAAATTTCCTCCCTTGTAGTTGGCGATGGAGGCCACCCCGTCGATGGGCCCCAGCGGCGACTGGCCGGACTGGCGAAAACGGTCCGTAAAGATGAGATAGATGAGGCCGTCGAACCAGTGAAAGTCCTCCTCTTCATACCACAGGGGAATCCACAGCGGATCTTGCAACGCCAATTGCCCGTCGACGTCGGCGGCCCGAACGCGAAGGGAGTATTTTCCGTAGTCCGATAGCTGATGATCGACACTGATCACATCCCCGTCGACGCTGGCCTCCACCACTTCGTCGCCCAGCGTCACCTCGATGGAGTCGGGATCGACGGCGCTCTCCTCGATGCTCGACGAAAACACCACCTCGGCGCTCACCCGTCCACTGTCGTCGACGTCCAGCGACTCCACCTCGAGTGAGGGACGCGAGCAATCGTCGACCACCAGGTTGCGGTTCTCCGATCCCCCCGACCAGTGGGTATATACGAAGGGCGGGGGATCTGCCTCGTATTGTCCGTCGATGACGTATTTGAAGGGATAGTGGCCCGGTTCGAGCTCCAGTTCTGCGCGCCAGACCCCGCCGGAGCGCTCCATCTCGTCGGCCTCCAGGCTCCAGTCGTTGAAGGCTCCCGCCAGGGCCACCGCGTCGGCGTCCTGAGCCTCGGGAAAGAGGATCTCCACCGGACAAGACAGCCCGCCGGGCTCGTCATTGGTGGTGGGCTGGTTCTGGTTGGGCCTGTCCTGATTCTCTGCGGGCTCCTCGAATTGAGGGCAACCCGCCAACAGCAGCCCAACGGCGATGATTGGTATTCGTCGTCTCATCTCTCCACCAGAATCCTTCCGCCAAGGGGCGGCACGTCCACCGTCACTTGCCCGTTGCCGTCCACCGTATAGGTCGGCTCCCCATCGTCGAAGAGGTCCACCAATTGCGTATTCGGCGAAAAGGAGACGTCCATCGCTCCTCCTCCCATTTCGGTGGCGCTCGTCTCACTTGTATGTTCGGCGTTCGCATTGACCACAACCAGCACCGTTTCCCCCTGATAGGTGCGCTCGAAGGCCACAATCCCGGCGTCCTGCTCGTCCCCTGTGCGCGGCGTCACCCAACGAATCTGGAAATCCCCTCGGCGAAGGGGGGCGAGTTCCTTTCTGAGCTCGATGAGTCGACGGGTGTGCCGGAAGGTTTCCCCGGAGGTATCGAAGCCGTCGTTGAGCCACATATTCTCGCGGTTGGCGGGGTCGTTTCCGCCGTCGAAATCCTGCTCCGTCCCGTAGTAGATGCAGGGGATGCCATCCATGGTCAGAAGGTAGAAAAGAGCTGCTCGAAGCCGGTCCTCCTCGGGGAAATAAAATAGAAATCGGGCCACGTCGTGATTGTCGATGAAGTTGACCAGCGCCTCGGTGGGCGCGATTCCGTTCCCGTCAGCGTCGGTGATCCCCCCCGGCTGAGCGCTTGTGCCGTAGTGATCGGGACGCTGGTTATAGAGGTTTTCGATATTCTGCGTGGGGCCGCCGCGGCCGAAGACGTCGTCGAAGACCTGGTATTTGTGGGAAAAATAAAAGGTGCTGTCCAATTTATCCGGCGCCGTATAGCGCCCGATGACCGCGTCGTTTCCGTCGAAGATCTCACCGAACATCAAGAAATTTTCCTTTCCCTGTTCGCTGAGCCGCTCCCGGATGCGGGGGGCGAACTCGGACCAGAAGTCCTTTTCCACATGCTTGACCGTATCGATGCGAAATCCGTCGGCGTTGGTCTCCTCGATCCACCAGGCCCAGATATCGACCATCTCGTCGCGCACGTCCTGACGCGTGGTGTCGATGGCCTTGAGTCCTCCCGGAAAATCGGCGGTCTCCACCATCTCTCGGATCTCCCACCCCCAGGGGGTGACCACCCGACCGCGACGGTGGTACCACTCTGGATTCTGAAAGGCCTTCGGCTTCGGAGGCATCCGATTCAACTCCGGCTTGTCGACCCAGATGATCGGCGCATCGCCGGCCTCTCCCAGGCTGGTGCGGGCCTGAATGCCCCGGGGATCGTAGTCCGGATCCCACTCGGTGGTGCGAATGACCTCCGATCGCAGGCCTCCGTACTCGTCGTAGACCAACCCCGAGCCCTCGACGTGCTCGTCGGGCTGACCGTTGAGGTTGATATCGTAATAAAAGAGCTGGCCGATATGGTTGACGATGACGTCCAGGATGACCTTCATATCCCGATCGTGCGCCTCTTCGACGAGGCGCCGTAGGGTGGCCAGATCGCCGAAGTGGGGATTGGCGCGCACGAAATTCTGCGGCCAATAGCCGTGATATCCGGCGATCCCCGCGTCCTCCTCCACCACTGTAAAGGGCGGCGAGATCCACAGGGTCGTCACGCCAAGTTCTTCGAGGTAGTCGAGGCGATCGATGATGCCCTGCCAGTCGCCGCCGTGCCAGGCGGTCAAAGAGGCGGTATTGACGTTGTGATCCGTCGACGGATCGCCGTTGGAGAAGCGGTCCACCAAGATCTGATAGATGATCTCGTCTCGCCAGTCCTCGACCTCTGTGGTCAGCTCCGGCGCCGGTGTATGGTCCACCGTAAAGCACGCCGTGGCGAAGGCGGCCAGCACCATGGCTACGACCACAAGGCTCCAACCACCGGGAACGTGGGGAACGCGGCCCGGAGCGCGGCAAGCCTGGCCGCATCGCAGAAAAGAGCAGCAGTGACGAGAACTCTTCAATAAATCGTTCATGATCTCAATAGGATGCAGAGTTAAACCACCACTCGACCATCACGCCGAGATAGTGAAGTGTGGAGTGATCACGGCGCAGATCTTCGTCGTGGAAGAGTTCCTGCGCCGACTCGTTGAGAAATGCAGCGGTATAGATGAGCCGGAATTGAGGCCGTGAAAAAGCCTCCGGCTCCAACGTCACCGCCGGGATGATCGATAACTTCGTGATCGTCGGGGCCTGATGCTGGGGCCTCTCGTAGTCGTCGGCTCCGGGATAGGGACCTCGGGGGACGCGCACCTGATGGGAGAATTCCACTCCCGGGTGGAAGTGATCCGTGACGTAGCCGTGCAGCCTGGTGGCAAAGATGGCCTCCCGATAGTCGCGGTGGCTCTCCTGATCGTGGGCGGTGTGAAAGTTTCGGGCATAAGAGCCAATCGTGGCGTGACCCCATGGCGTCTGTCCCGTCGCCGACAGTCCTCCCAGAAGGTCGGAGGCCCCCTGGGCCGTCTCTTCCACGTTGACGCCGAAGGGAATGCCCAGCTCTCCGTAGGCCGCTAGACCTGCTGCATAGCGACCGAAGAGGTTTATAAACGAGCCGTCAAAGGTCCCTCCCGACGCCTCCCACAGCCCCACCTGCCCGCCGAGGAGCCAACCGCTGTCGGCGGGAAGCATCTCGTCCGTAAATTCCTGCTCCGTACGCCGCTGGGCCTCCGGAAGATGATGGGACTCCCCGTACAACACGCCCTTCAGGCCTCGCCGACCCCCGTCGAAATGTACCTGCTGTTCGCCCCGGGCGGAGAAAATGAGCCGCTGGCGGTCCATGAACACCACCTGGTCCACCCCCATTTCGAGGCCCGGCACGTCGATGACCTGAAATTGGAAGTCGTCGTCCAGCCGATTCGCCCCGGCGTGAACACGCACATTCGCCGGTCCCACCGGCGTATCCACCCCGATCCCGGCCCCTCCGC
>SLPW01000375.1 GCA_007131755.1 Myxococcales bacterium
ATTTCGGGCGCTTCGAGCGGCCCGAGCCCTTTGACGAATTGCTCGCCGAGCCCGAAGATTTCGTGGCTTTATTCGGCATCGATACGGCCGCGCTGGATGTGCGAGAACACCGCAACAACGACCCCTTCGCAGCGATGTTCGAGACCGAGATGTCGCGCAAGATGCGCCCCACCTACGGACGGGCACGCGAGCAATTCGGCTATCACGTCTATCGGGACCGCAAATTCGTGGTCTCTCGGGGATTGGAGAGGCCTCTGATGGAGATATGCGAGGAGATGGGGACGAAGAATATCGTGTATTCGGTGTAGGTGATCGAGAGAGGCAGAAATGACTGACAACGAAAACGCCGTCGGTTCCTATCAGGGGATGCTGGACAACCTGGTGACCCAGTTCAGCTCCGCGTTGGACTGCTTTCGTGAGCTCGTACAAAATAGCATCGACGCCGGAACTCCCCGGGTGGACGTGTGGATGGAGTTTTTGCGTGGCGAGGGCCACGAGGGGACGATCGTCATCCACGTCGATGACTTCGGCTCCGGGATGGACGAGGAGATCATCGACCAGGAGCTGACGCAGCTCTTCGCCTCGGGGAAGACCGACGATCTGACGAAGATCGGCAAATTCGGCATCGGTTTCGTCTCCGTCTTCGCCCTCGAACCGCGGGCGGTGTTGGTACACACCGGGCGCAGCGGGGAGTATTGGGAGGTCTTATTTCACGAGGACCGCTCCTTTTCGAAGTCCCGTGTGGACACGCCGGTGGAGGGCACTCAGATCGCGATCTTCATCGAGGGGGAATACCACCGCTATCAGGAGTTGGCCGAGGAGATTCCGAAGACCCTTCGCCATTGGTGCAGCCACTCCGAGGTGGAGGTGACGTTTGAGGACCGGACGAATAATACCGATTTTTCGCCGCCGGAGACGATCAACGAGGAGTTCGCCGTCCATGGCGAGTGCCTGCAGCATATCGACGAGCATCAGGGCACGGAGATGGTCCTGGCCTATAGTGAAGAGCCCGTCTACGGCTTTTATAACCGGGGGCTGACCCTGGCCCTTACGGACGTGGGCGTCGACGTGCTCGATCGGTGGAATCGACGCTTCGAATTCATCTCGTTCAAGATCAAATCGCGCTATCTGGAGCACACCCTGGCGCGGGATTCGGTGATCCGAGACGAGCAGTACGAAAAGGCGATGACCCTGTTGGAGGAGGCGGCCAACGGGCCTTTGTTGACGTCTCTCATCGAGGAGTTGGAGCAGTTGGCCACGTCTCGAGAGTGGGCGGTGGAAGAATATCATCGCTACGCGCGGCTGCTTCGGTTTCTGGCCAACGAGCCGCCCGAAGAGGTGGCGAAATTTCGGGAGCGGCCGATCCTGCGCTGTCTCAACTCCGCGCCCATGAGCCTTGGCGAGGCGCACCGGCGTTTTCGCTCCGAGGGGCGCCTGTTGCTGCGTCACGAGACGTCGCCTCTGGTCGAGGAGCTGCGACGCCGTGACGTGCCAGTCCTGCTGGGGGCTACGGAGCGACAGGCGACGGGACATCTGGAGCTGCGCTACGTCTGCCGACTTCTGACGGAGGTCTTCACCTATCTGGAGTCACGGACGGTGCGGGGAATCTTCCGTAGTGCCCTGGGACAGATGGTGCGCTTCGTCGCCGGAGGGGACGACGGATCGCCGGAGGTGGAGAAGATCCGGCGTGCCATGGTGAAGCCGGAGTGGGTATATTATCCCATCGCCGTGGATGACGAGATCGACGAGAAGCTAAAGCCCCTATTCGACGAAGCATTGAAGTTGTTGGAGCACGCCGAGGTGGACCTGCGAAAGTTGGTCAGCGGCGTGGTGGAGGCCGCCGAAGGAGACGCCCCCTTTGTGGTGGTTTCTCACAAGGTGGAAGCGCTGATGGCGAGGCCGTCGGCAGACGTCGTCGCCTCCGGAAAGAGGCTGGAGGCGGCGGTCAATCGCAATCATCCCCACTTCGACGTGGTCTTTCGTCTCTATCAGCGTGATCCGGCCATGGGGGCCTATCTGTTGGCCCGGGGGCTGGTATTGAGCGACGAGATGTTGGGCAGTGTGGGGGATCGGATGGTGGAGGCGGCGATCGGGGGTGAGTAGCTGAGCCGGCGAAAAATGACTTAAGATTTCTGTTGAGTACCACCAATACCGAGGATGAATATGGCCTCCATTGACGAAGTTATTGCCCGCAGTCAGAAACCCGGTGAGTTTACGGAGCGCCGCGAGTTTACGGTGGCCCGCGGACAGGCGATCAAGAAATTGCGTCAATTTGCGCTCAAGGATCGCTACTACTGCGTGCTGGAGCTCATCCAGTCCGCCGTGGCCAACGGGGCGACCTATATCGATATTCAATGTGAGCGCAATCACCTGGGGTTGTCCTATATCGGGGGAAGCTTCGAGCAGACGTCGCTGGCTCAGCTCTTCGATTTCTTGTTCGCCGCACAGGATAACGTGGAGCACGAATCTCTTCGCCAGCTCGCGCTGGGGGTCAACGCACTGATGGACTTCGAGCCGGACCAGATCATCATCGAGACCGGCGACGGGACCCTTGTGGGGACGACGCGAATCATCATCGGCGATGACGATACGGTGCAGGTGGGGACGCCCGAGGAGAGTCTGGACGGGACCTATCTTCGGGCCACCGGGATGGGCTGGGGAGCACAGAGGGTAAAGAAGGCGATCACCGAGCGATGTCTGGTGGCGCCGGTGCCGATTTTGTACAACCAGGATCCTCTCTTCGGATATTCGCGACAGCGCACTCCGCCGTCGCTATTCGGGTTTCACAAGACGGTGAGTTTCGATGAGGGGGATCTGTACGGAACCATCGGGGTGGCCAGCCGCCACTCGGGAGCCGTCTTTCGCATGTTGACCCACGGGGTGTGGATCGAGTCGGCGCGGCGCAAATTTCAGACCCGTCGCGGTGAGGATATCGATATGTTGGGTGGAGTGGTGACCTTCGACAGGTTGCGAAAGACGGCGGACCACAGCGCGATTGTGCGCGACGGGCGCTTTGAGGAGATGTGGCTCAGGCTGCAGCCCTACGTCAACCAACTGGTCAGCGGGGAGACGGACAATCAGAGCTACGACGTGCGCACCCTGGCGGGAGATCATCTGGACAATCAAGAGCTTCTGGAGTTGTTGCGAAGCTCCGATACGGTGGTGTTGGTGCCGCCGAAGGCGATCGACGAAGAGGAGCACGGGCGGTCGGCCCGTGCGATGGGGCAGTCTCTGGGAGTGCCGGTGCTGTGCGTGGCAAGGCAGAGTCTGGAGCCCCTGCAGGTGTTGGGGGGCCGGGAGGTGGACTTCATTTTGTGCAATCTGGAGGACGAGCGGGAGATCGAGTTCTACACCCAAAAGGAAGCAGAGCTTCCGCCCAGGCCCTGGCTGACGTCGCCCACCGATCTGGGGACGATGTCCCTCGAGGAGATGGCAGCAGCGATGAGGTGCCCCGGCACAGCGGTTTTTCCGCTGGGGATGATGGGACCTTCCTACGAAGGAGGGTCTTATGATGGATTGCGAAACGCAGCCTGGATCTTAAGGGCGCCGCTGCTCGATAAGCCGCAGGCCACCTACGATGAATTGGTGACGTGGAAGGAAGAATACCTGGATCCCATGGGCGAGAGCGTGCGAGCGAGGATCTATTCGCCGCAGCAGCGCGCCGATAGGGCGCGAGCGTTCAACGTCGAGGTTCGTACGGCGCGGCGCACGGTGTGGCGAGGCCATGATGAGGCCATCGCTCCCGGCCAGGTATTGATCGTCGACGTCTCCGATCTGTCGCCGAAGCAATTGTGGGCGACGCCTCGCGGCGCCGAGGAGTCCGTGGCGAGGCTCATCGCCGAGGCGGTGGTCCGCGGTCATCTGGGGGAGGTGGAGACCGCCGCCGACCGAGGACTGAGAGCGGCTCTTCGCGCCGATGTCCAGCCCGGAAGCAACGCCGCGCAGCTCGTGTTGGCTTCCATCGTCCAGCGGGTGGTCAAGCGCATCCGATCCGACGACGGGCAGCGACGAATCACCTTCTCCGTGGTGGACCCGGAGTTGGACGCAGATGTGTTGGACGTCCCGATATTGAAGACCCTGTCCGGTGACGACGTCGACCTGCGTGGGCTGGAAGCTCTGATGGCAAAGTGTCAGGGGCTGCTCTATGCGGTGCGCGTGGACGTGGAACCCTATCTGGAGGGATTGGCCCGAGAACGAATCCTGGTGGTGGATCAGATTCTGGAAGATCTGTTGATCTCTCTCGTCGGCCCCACGGCGTACGTGCGCGTCGATGATCGGGAAGTGCTGGCCGGCTTCGACGGGGTGGTATGCCGTGATATGGGGGTAGGGCTGCGGGAGTATCCGGAGTTTCCCCTGTTGGTGGAGGCCGAGGATCCGTCGCGATGGCCCCAGGAGCGAAAGAAGCAATGTGTGGCGGCGCTGGTGGATCAGCTCGTGGAGATCGTGGAGGGCGACGGTGAGCATCCCGATGAGCAGGAGCTTCGTCGCCACGCCTGGCGTCATCTGCAGTGGTTTTCTTTTCACCGGGAGGCCTTCGACTTCGCCGAAGAAGCGGGAGCCAGGGTGGACGAGTTGCCCCTGTACGGACTCATCCAGGGGCGGACCTGCGGGTTCGGGGTGGTTCGATCTGTCCTGGCTCGCCAGCAATACGTGGAGATGGTGGACGGATGGGCTGTGGGAGCCGGAGAGTTGAGCTATCGGGAGGCGCTGGGCGCACAGATCACGTCGCCTGAGGTGCTGCAACCCTTCGTCATGGCAATGAATCCCTTCGTGCTCCATCTTCTGGGGCCTGCGGTGCGGGGTGCGGCGGAATATCACCTGTCTGAGAAAGAGATGGAGGTCCTGGAGGAGCCCGAACTCAGAGAGGAGGTGTTGCTGGAGTCCATGGTATTGGAACGAGATCGGTTTCAGGGGATGGTGGGCATTCCCCTCGAGCCCGTGGAGCGACCGATGGTGCTCGTCTTCGACGCAGACGAGCAGCGGGCGATGCTACGCGAGGATATCGGAGAGCGCTTCGGAGTGGTGGGGAAGGTGCGGCTGCGCTCCGGCGGGGACGCAGAGGAGGTGGACGCAGCGCTCGCAAATGCGGCGACGGATCTTTTGTCCCATCTATTGATCGAGTTGCCCGAGATGTCGGCTTCAGGAGACGAGGAGCGATTCCAGCGAGCGTTGTCGGCGCTACTGGAGTTTGCCGACCGTCAGGTACAGATCATCGCCCACGACGATCTGAGCGTGGAGGCGGAGGTCCAGGATCGATTGGCGCGGCGGATTCTCAACGCTCCCCTGTTGACGGGAGCACAGGGTCTGGTGGTGAGTCCGATGTCGGTCTACCGGGAGTTCGAAAATCGCGCCGGACGGGCGCTGGCGCTCGGAGAGGAGTTGGATTTTCGTCCCCGCTCGCTGGCCGAAGATCAAAACGCGGTGGTACGGCGGTGGATCGATGAGAGATTTCGTCTGCAGCGAGTTCACGGGCCCGCATGTTATACGGAGAAGATGAATCGCCAACAGGGCGACGACGGAGCTGACGCAGAGCCGTCGCTGGAGAAGACCCTGGAGTATTGGATCAACGTCATGCATCCCGGCGGCGGAGAAGGGGCGGAGAGTCATTTTACGGTGCGCCTCGACCCGGAGAGCTTCGCCGGTGATCGAGCCGGCGAGTTCTGTCAGCTCGTGGCGACCCACGGTGGGGCCGAGCGGGGAGAGTTGCTCGTCAATCCAGCACATCGGCTGTCACGGTGGGTAGTACGTGAGGGAGAGCACTCCCAGCGTCCCATCGCCTGGGCACTGCTCGCCGCATACGGACATATCAACGACATGCTGGAGAACGTGACGGACTATCACGAGATGATCTGTCAGCGGCGCGTGGCCGATGCGTTGGAACAACAGAGATTGAAGATGCGTTAGGGGCGAGAACGTGAGATACGACCCTTTTCGATGAAGAAGGCGGTATTATGACCATCTGGATCGACAGCTCCGAGAAACTCCACGCCTTCTGCACGGATGAAGTGAGGGACGTGCTCGCCGTGGACACGGAGAGCGACCACTTCCACGCCTATCGGCCCCGGGTATGCCTGATACAGGTCGCCACGCCGGAGGCGACGGCTTTCGTCGATCCCCTGGCGATGGGTCAGGCGCAGATGGCGCCGCTTCTGGAGTTATTCGAAGACGACGGGGTGGAAAAACTCCTCCACTCGGCGCGAAACGACCTCGGGGAGCTGGATCGGGATTATGGTGTGGACTTTCACAGCGTCTTCGACACCCAGGTGGCGGCGCGGTTTCTGGATTACCAGCGAAATAGCCTGGACTGGCTGCTCGAAGAGGTGTGCGGCGTCGAGCCCGGCCCCGATTTTGGACGCTTCGACTGGACGCAGCGTCCGCTTCCCGACAGGGCTCTTCACTACGCCGAAGGTGACGTGGTGCATCTCTTTGAATTGCACCGCCGATTTCGAGAGGAGTTGGAAAGTCTGGGTTGGCTCGAGGCTTTCGAGCAACAATGCGCTCATATCTGCCGCAGCACCGAGCATCAGCTCAACCCCTTCGACCCCGAGGGGTGGCGCGGACTGCGAGGTGTGGACAAGCTCGACGGTCGAGGGCGGGCCACGGCGCGCCAATTATATCTGTGGCGCCACGAACTCTGCCTCGAGATCAATCGCTCCCCGGTGACATTCTTCTCCAATTCGGCGCTGATCCGGCTTGCGAAAAAGCGACCAATTTCGATGGAGGAGCTCGAAGCTCGGTCTCGGGTTTCGAAGTCGCTGGTCGAGGATCATGGTCGCGAAATTGTCGACGTCATCCGCAGAGCTGGTGAGGCCCCGATTCCACCGAAAGACGTAGAGGATCCGCGTTATCGCGGTTCCAAGCCCACCGCCGAAGAGCGAGCCCGTTATAAGCGGCTTCGCTCCTGGCGAAACGAGACCAGCCGCAGGCTCGTTATCCCCGGCGAGTTCATCGCCACCAATGCGACGCTCAAGAAAATCGCCGCCAATCCACCGAAGACGGTGGAGGAGTTGGGCGAATTTTCGGCCATTCTGGCCTGGCACTGCGAGCTCTTGGGCTCGGAGATCTTGGATGCCATGGGGGGATGAGCCGCGCGAAGCGGCCTGATTCGAGCACAGGATCCTGCCATCGGGGTAGACGTGGAAGTGGAGGAGAAAGGCTGGACTCGACGCGCTTCGTTCGAATATTTGGCTCGATATTCGCCTGTACGTCCCACGTGACCGCCGCCCGGGAGGTCCCATGGGGGACCGAACATCCATCTATCATAGGCCTCCGTCGAAGAGCCTTGTCGTATCCACCACACCAGAGGAGTTCGTCCACGGTGCCTACGAGGACTGGGATCTATCGTTCGCCAGCATCGTGGAGTCCATCAACGACGGGATTCTCGTGGTGCATTTCGACGGGACCATCATTTACGTCAATCCACGTATGGGAGAGCTGCTGGGATACGAACCGAAAGAGGTGGTGGGGGATTCGGTATACGAATTCCTGGATGTGGATTGGAGGGAGACGATCCGTGAGCAACTCCAGTGGCGAAAGAGGGGAGAAGAGGGCGAATACGATCTGAAGGTGCGCCATCGCGACGGGCGAGCGGTCTGGCTGCACGTGTCGGCGCGTCCGGTGCGAGATCCACAGGGTCGGCCGCAATTTTCTCTCGTGGCCGCCCAGGACGTCACGGAACGCCGACAGATGGAGCAGAAGTTGCGAAAGGCCCGCGAGCGAGCGGAGGCGGCGAGCCAGGCCAAAGGGGAGTTTTTGGCCCGGATGAGTCACGAGATCCGTACGCCCATGAACGGCGTGGTGGGAATGTTGGAGCTGTTGGAAGAGACGCAGTTGAGTGACGAGCAAGTCCGTTATGTTCACACCGCCCGCGAAGCCGCCGACGGGTTGCTCAATTTGATCAACGATATCCTGGATCTGTCGAAGATCGAGGCCCGCCGTCTGGAACTCGTGCAGTTGAGCTTTTGCGTCGAGGAGGTGGTCAGCGAGACGCTTCAGACTCTGGCGCGCGATGCGTCGAGAAAAGATCTGGAGCTGGTGTATTTCGTCGACGCCCAGGTTCCGAATCGGGTCGTCGGGGATCCGGACCGGTTGCGACAGGTCCTGGTGAATCTGGTCAAGAATTCCATCAAATTTACCGACGAAGGCCAGATCTCGGTGCTCGTCACCGTCGACGAGATGAGAGAGGACGACAAAGTGGATCTTCATTTTGTCGTCGCCGATACGGGAGTGGGAATTGCAGAGGATCAACAGGCGAAGATCTTCGAGGCCTTTCGCCAGGCAGATCGCAACGAACGTGGGGAAGAGGGAACCGGCCTGGGGTTGACGATCGCTGCACAATTGGTGGGGTTGATGGAAGGTAAGCTCTGGCTGGAGAGCGAGGAGGGACGAGGGTCGACCTTTCATTTTACGTCGCGCTTCGACGTAGATCAGCTGGAATCGCAGCAGGAGTCTCGGCTGGGGCCATTGGCGCAGGTAGCGGCGCTCGTGATGGAGGCAAATCCGGTCAACCGACACTTCTTGAGCACGCTGTTATCCAATTGGAAGATGAAGCCCACAGTGGTCAAAACCGGCCGCGAGGCGCGAAAGGCGATGGAGGGTCGTGACTTCGATCTATTTATCGTGGGAGTGCATCACCTGGACGACCGAGAGCTCGACGACTTCAACGACGCCCGCCGCAAGACGGGGATGCGAGAGGTGCCGGCCATTGCTCTGTCGCCGACCGGCGCGGTGCCGGCTCCGCAATGGATGGAGCGTTACGACGTCCATCGTCATCTCTTCAAGCCCATTCGCCCGTCGACGCTTCTGGAGACCATCAGCGAGATGCTGGATCTGGAGGGGCTGGTAGAGCGGAAAGCACAGCGCGAGCCTCCCTCTCGGATCGAGCGCCCACTACGGGTGTTGGTCGCCGAAGACAACCCGGTCAATCAGAGAGTTACGGCGGGGCTCCTGGAAAAAAGGGGCCATTATGTGGTTCTGGTGGAAAATGGCCGCCAGGCGGTGGAGCGTCTCCAGGACGGCGAAGACTTCGATCTGGTGTTGATGGACATCCAGATGCCGGAGATGGACGGTTACGAGGCCACGAGAGAGATTCGACGAACAGAAGCCCCACAGGGCCGCCACATACCCATTATCGCCCTGACCGCTCACGCCATGAGCGGCGACCGTGAAAAGATGCTGGCCGCGGGAATGGACAGTTATCTATCAAAGCCCGTTACGGCCGACGAATTATACGAGGCCATCGAGTCGGTGTAGTCAGTGTAGGTCGTCCCACCTTTGACGTCAGGGGGCGATGAATTCGGCGATGAGATCGTATAATTGCTTGTGGTCGAAGGGCTTTTCGATATAGCGGTTGGTGGTATTTCTCAAGAATTCCTTCGCTCGAGCCGTAAAGGCGCCGCCGGACATAAAGACGATGCGATCGAGGTACTCCGGATGGGCGCGTTCGACGGCGTAATAAAAATCCATCCCCGTACTCTCGGCCATCATTAGATCGCAGAGGATGACGTCAAAGTGTTCGCCGGCGACCAATTTCTGGAGGGCCTGCTCACTGCCATCGGTGAGGACCACGTCATGACGGCGTTTTAGGATTCTCCGCAGAGCCCTGCGAAACCGGGGCTCGTCGTCGACCACCAAAACTCGCGCGCGTTGCGAAGAGGGAACTTCCGTCTCGCTGGCGGTTGTGGAGTCATCACCTGTCTTGTCAGGAGAGGAGTCATGCTCTTCTTGCTCCCGGGCCTGATTCCGTACCCGGTTGAAAATGTCTCGGATTCGACGATTTCCGTGCTGCGCATCGTCGAGGGCTTCGCGCAATCCTTCGACGATAGATTCAATGCGATGTGGTTGAAGGTGCGCCAGGATCGTATGAGCCGACTCTTCGTCAAGTTGGTGCCGCAATGTGTACTCCAGTTCAGCGATGAACTCCAAGACGGCGTCGAGTTGACGATCTGCGTATCCCAGGTTGGTGGAGATATAGGTCAGCGGATTGTTGATCTCATGGCGCAAGTCGGCGATTAGTTCGTTGGTGATACTCCGTTTTTTCAGGCGTTCCAATTCCTCTGCGTCTTTTCCATTCGGTGGTTGCCCTTCTTCTTCGCTTGTATGTTGATGGTCTTTCTTTCTTTCTACGTCGTCGTCTGTCATTCCCTTCCCTGTTGTAGACGATGCATTTACCCCCCGTGCCCGTGGAAGATAAAAGAGCTTGATCCCGTTGATGTTATTCCGTTGCAAGCCCATTACATCGGAACATCGAGCCGTGGACCAAGGGCGTATGTCATTCGTTTTGTCGGGAGTGCCCCGGCGTTCGTGCTCCAGACAGAAGCGCCTCCGGTTACATCGTGTAACTATTGCAGGTGGCCGCTATTGTCAAGGTGTTTTCATGTTGCTAATTATAGCTTATCGGCGATGTTTTTTTATGGTCTTGTGTATTGTAGAGTATGGTCTACTTTGGTGCTGGTACCGGTGATTGTCGAAGGGGCCCCGAAGACTCATGATCCTAGACATCTCCGCAACCCCTTTTATTCGTCAATAAAACCAACGGGATAAGTCAGCGCCTAAAATATTCATCGTTGCCGTGATACGAGGCTTCAACCCACCACGTGATGGAGCGATGCCATCCCTGGCATCGCTCCAAGGTTCTCTGTTCTCGGGCCAACAAAACCAGAGCAGACGCAAGATGTGATCAATCATGAGCCCCGAAGATTTGTACCGGGAGTCAATGAGATGGACATATAGCGGGTATAGGACCTAAATGTGAAAGGGCCCGGGAGGTGTGACCAATTTTCTTTCCTTCGAGGATTTCCATGACTGACAGGGAGCCACAATTCGACGAGGTCGCCAAAGCCTATGGTGCCTCCCAGGGGGGACCGGTGGCGGGGACGAAGGAGCGCCGCAAGCTGTATGGTCTGTACAGGCAGGCCATCGATGGTGATGTGAACGAGGGACCTCCGGGCTTTTTTGCTTTCGATGATCAGCTCAAATATCGGGCCTGGAAGAAGGTGCGCGGGATGCCACGGGCGGAAGCGAAGCGGCGTTTCGTGGAGTTGGCTTGCGAGCTTGGATATCGGGATCCCGGGGATTCACCGGTGCCCTGGATCAGCACCGAGACCTGGCGGCGCGAGGAGAGTTGGACCAACCCCGAACAGACGCAGCGTTATCGCTGCATCCACACTCCGGAGCTCGTGGCGGTGAGCGCCGAAAAATGTCGACAGCCGCTGAGGTTGGCGGTACCCGACCACCTGGCCACGCCGCCGAAAGGTGCCCCGGGGGAGCATCTGGAGCGGCTGAGTCAGACGCCTCGAACCTACGCCTTTCAACTCCACTCCCCGCGTTGGCCGGTGTGCTGTCGCCGGCTGACGGTGTTGGTGGGATATCGAGGGGTGGACGCCGCGTTTTTCGATATGGTGGACCAGGCCTGCCTGATTCCTCGAGAAGAGGAAGGATGGCTCGACGGCGTAACCGGGGAGAGGGCCGAGGTCGGCGAATTTTCAATCTATGGCGACGAGCAGTTGAGAAACCAACACCTCCTGTATCACTGTCACGACTGTGGAGCGGTCTACGTCAGTGAGCAGGAGGTGTAGGGGGTGTCGGCTTCTCAGGCCTCGTGAAGCTGGAACCAGGGTTCGTAATAATATTTGCGCACCAATTCCACGGAGTGCTTGATGAAGCGGACCACCGGCTCGGCGCCGATGTCCTCGATGGGATCTTCGAGGTGGCCGTAGGTATTGACCGGAAAGGACTTCGGCTCCAACTCCTCCGATTCATCGATAAAATTGTTGATGGCGCCGCGGTGTTCGTCTTCCGGGTCTTTGCCGGGATGGGGGGAGGCGTAGACTTTGACGACGCCCAGACAATTGATGTCCAAAATCGCGTATCCGATGGCGCCGTAGCGCAGATTGATTCCTCCCGCCCGTCCACCGCCGATCTTCATATCACAGCCCATCTCGCGAGCGTGCATCAGCACTTCCTCGAAGATCTCACGTCGCTGTGTTCCGCCTTCGCTTTCAGCTTTCTGTACAACGTCGAGTGTATCCAAGTGAAACTCCTCGTATTGCCGAGCCTCCCCCTCAAATGCAGCCTCGTAGTATATTCGGCGCCTCCCATCCATGGGATGCGCAGCGTACGTTACAAACGCGATAATCATAGGGAAAGATTCCGTGCGTCTCAAATGCCGCGCTCTTTCCCTACATCATCACATACAACAAGATCGCCAGATATTGGCAGACGGCGGCGGCGAGGACGAAGAAGTGCCAGATGGCGTGATTGAAGAAGAGCTTCTCCCATCCGTAGAAGATGACGCCCACCGTGTAGAGGACGCCGCCGGTGACGAGGAGGACAATCCCGCCTATGTCGAGGGCCTCCAGGAGCGGTTTGATGGCCACCACGATGCTCCACCCCATGATCAGATACAGGGCCATGCTCAGGGCTTTGAGGCGGCCGAACCAGAAGATCTTGTAGAGGACGCCGATGAGCGCCATGCTCCAGACGGTAAAGAAGAGGGCCCACCCCAGGGTGCCCGACAGGGTGATCAGGGTAAAGGGGGTGTAGGTGCCGGCGATGAGGAGATAGATGGCGCTGTGGTCGACGACGCGCAGGACCCGTCGAGCCATGGGGCGGGTCATGCTGTGATAGACCGTGGAGGCGCCAAAAAGGATCACCAGCGTTGCGCCGTAGATGGCGGCGCTGACGACGTGGACGGTGTCGCCGTTCATGGCGGCGACGGTCACAAGGAGGGCGAGGCCGGCGATGCTCATCCCCAGGCCTACACCGTGGCTGACGCTATTGGCGATATCCTCGGCGCTGAAGATCTCGGCGGGAGACTGGGCAGAGCGAAAGTGTTCGATCAAGCCCTCGGACCGATCGCCCTCTCCCTGTTCGTGCTCCGAGTGTTGCGACGCCATGGCTTCGTTCCTGTCGAGTATGCCCTCTTGCGAGGGCTCATATGTCCAAGAAGATACGCCCGCCACCGGCGCCCTGCCACCTATCGCCGCAGCTACCACCGCGGCTTGGCGCCGCGACGGCAGAGGCGGACCGTGAACTCATCGCTCGGCTGTGGTGAGCTCAGTCGTGCAGTTCTCGCCAGGGATCGTAATAATGTTCACGGATCAAACTGATGACGTGTTCGGCGAACTCCACCACCGGGCGCGAACCCACGTCCTCGATGGGATCTTCGAGGTGGCCATAGGTGTTGATGGGATAGGATTTGGGGATGAGCTCTTCGCGGGTCTTGATGAAGTCGTTGACGGCGTCGCGATACTCGTCGGGAGCGTCCTTTCCGGGATGAGCCGAGGCGTAGAGCTTGACCTGGCCCTCCGTGTTGATATCGAGGACGGCATAGCCGATGGCGCCATAGCGAAGGTTGATGCCTCCCGCCTTTCCGCCGCCGATTTTGAGATCGCAGCCCATCTCCCGGGCGTTGATCACCACGTCTTCCAGAGCCTTTCGGCGACCTTCGCCGCCCAGACTCTCGGCTTTTTTCATAACATCCAATGTGTCCATCGAATCACCTCCAACGGCTTGTGGGTTGTGTTGATTACCAACGTAGATCGGTGCGCACGTCGTCGACGTAGGCATCGTCGAGCTTGCGAACCAGTTGTCTTACCTCTTCATCGAGTCGATCGGGAGTTCTGATCTGAACGATGACGTAAAAATCGCCTTTTTTGTCGCCCCGGTGGACTCCCTGGCCCTTGAGCCGGAGTTTGGCCCCGGAGTGTACGCCCTCGGGGACGGTGACGGTGAATTCGCCCCAGGGGGTGGGGATGTTGACTCGGGTGCCCTCGAGGGCCTCGGGGATCGTGATGGGTACGTCCATGTACAGGTCCATGTCTTGGCGACGTACCAGTGGGTGGGAGCGGATCTGAATCTTGAGCAGAAGATCACCGGGTTGCCCCTCGCCATAAGGAGTCTGAGGGGCGGGCTCGCCCTTTCCCTTCAGGCGCAGGCGCTCGCCATCGCGAATGCCTTTGGGTACACGCACCTTCAGGGGCTTGCCGTGAAGGGACAGCTCCACCTGACCACCCTCGATGGCGCGACGAAAGTCCAGCGTCAGCGAAGCGGTCACGTCGCGGCCCTTCAGAGGCGCCTGTTGAAAGCCGCCATAGCCGGCCCCGGCGGCGGTGTCGAAAGGACTTCGGCCTCCTCCGAAGAGATCTCCGAAGATCTCTTCAAAGCCCGCCCCGCCACTGCTGGTGCGGTAGAACCGTCGTCCGCCACCTCCAAAGCCCGAAAATCCGCCGCCTCCAGCCTGTTGTTGCCACTGGGCATATTTTCGGGCCTGTTCGGCGTCGAAGCCCTCGCGCAGTCCGTCGAGGCCGAATTCATCGTAGAGCTTGCGCTTTTCGGAATCGCCCAACACCTCGAAGGCTGCCGAGGCCTGTTTGAATTTCTCCTCCGCCTCGGGGTCGTCGGGGTTGACGTCGGGGTGGTATTTTCGGGCCATATCGCGATAGGCCTTCTTGATCTCCGCCGTATCGGCGTCGGAGGAAACTCCCAGAATTTCGTAGAGGTCGCGCTCCATCTTCTATCGTGGTCTCCGAGGAGAAAGCGGGTGGTGATTACAAGCAGTAATCAACAAACGTGCCCTGGCGAGGGTGCAAAATCGTTACGGACACCATCATTCGAAGACGGGCTCGACGAATCCAGGGCCGAGATTTTCGCGATTGCGTCCCTGCCGGCCCACGGACCAGCCCGACGTGGAGCCCTCTTCGGAGGGATCCGGGGCCTCGCGTTGAGCTCGCTTGTGCAGAGGAACGGCGAAGGATGTTCCGCCTGCCGGAAGTCCCACGCCCTGGGGAAGATATCCCATCAGCCCCAACAAAAGGGGTTTGTCTTTGATCGTCTCGCAGGTGTTGGCGAAGTCGACGAGCCAGTCGTTCATGGTGCGCTGGTGGACGCGCAATTCTTCAAAGACCGTGCTGTGTCGGCTGGTGGAGGCGTCGGCGACGAAGACCTGTGTGCATTCGAGGAGCTTCGCCAGAAGAGTCTGGCCGCGTACGATGAGGTCGTGCAGGCTTCGCTGCCGAGAGTAGCTGTCTTCGATGGCGGGCTCGGTGCGCAAGACCCCCAGGGTGCGAAGAGCCCCGGCGATGACGGTGACCGTGTGGTCCTGGGCGTGAATCCCGTGGTCGACGGCTCGTTCCATAACCGACTCGTCGTCGACGCGGTCGCGCAGACTGAATCGCACCGTCTGAAACCACATTTCCACCTCCGCCGCCGCCTGGTGGACGCTGTGAAAGGCGATGCGATCGCCTCCGGCCTCGTCGCGGCGCCGGGCCACCAGCCCCTGTCCCTCTTCGACGAGCGCAAGACCCCGGTCTACTTCATCTTTGGTGAGACCGGCTTTGCTCATCGTCTCCCTTACGTCGGGCACGGAGTGCCAGGTCTTGGATGCCACGAAGATCTGACCCATCAATCGGTAATAGGGCAACGTCATATACAACCTCGGTAGTTAGTTCCCGTCCGGAAAATCCACGAATGTCGCAGATGCCGGCTGAAATCGCGATCTGGTCATTCGCTCAACACTTGAAATAACCTACGGATATGACTTCGGTTTCGCGAAATGGCCATCTCATCGATTTCATATCGGCCCTGCTCAAATTCGGACTTTCGGGACGGAAACTAGTTAAACTCTGATCCTGCCGTCTCTGTAGGGGGACGAATTTTTTCCCGCCGTGGCGGGGCAACCATATCCGAAGGGTTTGCTCGCGACAAGCACGGGTACGTCCCGAGCGTATACTTCCCACCACCACCTACCAACCACCCATCACCCACCCACCTACCAACCACCCTATATATTAACCTTTACCTGAGAAGGGGCCACGCCGAGGTGGAGCAATTTATCGGCCACCATCTGGATCATCACGGGCGCCCCGCTCAGGTAAGCGTAGGCGTCGTCCATGGGTGGATGGTGGGCGTCGAAGGCGTGTTGGACGTAGCGAAAGGACTCGCCAGTCTCCTCGCATTGTTCCACGGCCCGGTAGATCTGCAGGCCTTCATTCTCCCATCTGTCGAGCAATTCGCCATAGGCGAAGTCGTCGATGCGGTGCTCTCCGTAGTACAGGGCGATCTCTCGGGGGCGCACAGCCCCAACTCGAAGCCAACAGTCGATAACGGGACGCATGGTGGCCACGCCGCTACCGGTACAGAAGAGGGTGGCCACCTTGTCCTGTGCTTCTTCGGGATCGAAGCCGCTTCCCTCGGGGAGGCTGACCCGAAGGGAGGCGCCGACGTCCATCTTCTCGAAGACCGGTCCCAGCTCACCATTGCGGTCGATGAGAAATTCCCACAGATCGAATTCGGGTCGGTCGGCGATGACGAAGAAGCGGGCCGGCCATCCCGGCACCTTCAGGGTGACGTATTGGGCCGGACGTCGGTAGGCACGGGCGAATTCGTCGTCCACCCGCAGGCGGATTCCCAGATAACGAGGGCTCTCCTCCCAATGTGCCTCGATGCGCACGGGGCGGCGCACCCGTCTTGATTCGGGAGGCGCCGTGGGCTGGGCGGTGAGAAGCCTCTCCACCCGCGCCGAGATTTCGTCGGAGTCGTAGAAATTCATCGCTCGTCTGCGTACCAGAGATGGCCCGGTGGGGCCAAGGACAGTAACAATCGCCGGTGGGCGATTCTTCCGCCGAGCACCACTAGACGACGCTCACTTCGCCGGAGACGATCTCGCCGGTGGTGCCGTCATCGAAGCGCACACAGAGCCCGCCGCTTTCGCCAATGCCGATCGCTGTGCCCTGGCGGCGGTCCCCGTCGTCGTCGACCTCAATGCGGCGCTCGCGCAGCCAGTCGTGGTCCTCGAGGGTGCGGGAAAAGGCCTGCAGGCCCCGCTCGGCGAAGGTGTCACTGGCGTCGACGACGGCCTCGGCGACAGCGGTCAGAAGGGACAGGCGGTCAA
>SLPW01000162.1 GCA_007131755.1 Myxococcales bacterium
ACCACGAGAACGACCACGAGAACGACCACGAGAACGACCACGAGAACGACCACGAGAACGACCACGAGAACGACCACGAGAACGACCACGAGAACGACTACGAGAACGACCACGAGACCGAGAACGAGACCGAGAACGAGACCGAGAACGAGACCGAGAACGAGACCGAGAACGAGACCGAGAACGACCACGAGACCGAGACCGAGAACGAGACTGAGAACGACCACGAGACCGGCCTTCCATAGAGTTATTCCCGTGACTTAAGCCCAATTCAGATCCGTGGGCGGGGAGGGTGTCCTTTCCCCGAGGTGGCTACCCTGAGCAGTTGTAGTTGTTTCGCTCTGCCGGTCGACGCACTGCGTTCTATGGAGAGGGACATGCACTGTAGGATCAGCCAATTGCCAGTCGCCTCGTGGCGGCGACGGCAAGCAGCAGAAGAACGACCGCCCAGTCTGCCGGGGTGGTTCCCGTGGCGTTGCAGCCGGTGCGCGGTTCTTCTTCTTCGGTTGCCTCGCGGACGATGACGCGGCCCAGCATATAGGGGTGGGTGGTGCAGAAATAGTCATGAGTGCCGGACTCCTCGAAGGTGACGCTGTCACTCTCGGCGTGGCCCAGCATGGTGGTGGCGAACTCCTGGGGACCTGAGATTCCCACTGCGTTGTGGAGTCCGGCGAATTCGCCGGCCAGGTAGGTAAAGACGTCCTCGTTGGTCCAGGTGACGGTGGTGCCGGGCTCGATCTCGACGACCTTGGGATCGAAGGAGTTTCCCTTGATGCGGATATTTACCTCTTCGCTCTCCGGTCCGAAGACGCGGGGCTCGTCGGCGGCAGAGGTGCCGATGCCGAAGGGAGCGATTGTGCGGGCGGCCTGTTCTGCGATCTCCTCCATTTCCTCGTCGGTGTAGTCTGGGCCATCGGCCAGAATTTTGGAGGGACCCTCGGCGTCGGCGCTCACCGAGAGGATGCCGATGGCGCCCCGGGAGGCGGTGCCCGTGGTATGGGTCAAGATGGTATAGGAGCCCTCGTCGGGAGGGGCGCGAAATTCGATGACCCAGGAGTCGCTGGGGCCGGCGGTGACGGTCTGCCCTCCCGGCCACACCGCCTCCGGGTGGCCCTGCCAGTAGACGTAGTCCCAGATGATGCCGACGAGATGGAAGGTGGACAGGGTGTTGGGGCCGACGTTGAGAAAATACACGCGGATATAGTCGCCGGGGCGGATCTCGATGGGCTCTTCGACGTAGCGGAAGACCTTGCCGTTGAACATCACGTATTCCGGATTGCCCTCTACGGCGTCGGTACCGCTGGCGTAGAGTTCGTGTTGGACGAGGTAGAGCTCGAGGTCCGGATCTTGGTCGAGCTCCGCTTCGAGCTGGTAGCTGCGCTCCGGTGGCTCGACGACGATCATGCCGTATTGGCCGGCGTTGACGTGCATGGGGATGGCGTGGCCGCCGGGGGCGCAGTGGTACATGAAGACGCCGGGATAGGTGGCGCGAAAGACGACGCTTGCACTTTCGCCGGGTTGAATCTCGGCCAGGTGTTTGGAGGTCGGGGCGTAGGCGGCGTGGATGGAGGCTCCGTGGGGGACGTTGCCCGTATTGCGAAATTCCATCTCCACGATATCGCCCTGTTGGACCCGGATGGTGGGGCCGGGGATCATTCCGTCCGTCAAGAATCCGTCGTAGACCACACCCTGGCCGATATAGGTGCGACCCTCGTGGAATTCGAGGACGAAGCGTTTGTCCGGTTCGGCATCCTGGGGGACGTAGCCCGTCGGTGGGATGTCGAGAGCTTCGTCGCGCTCGATGATCTCGATGAACTCCTCGTCCTCGAAGATGTCGTCGACGACGGCTGCCGCCGCCGGGGGGTTTCCGGCCATCATGGGAGGAGCTTGCGTGGACGGGCGACGCGATGCGTCGTCGGCCTGTGCTCGAGCATCGGAGGCCAGGGGCCCCAGGGGAAGGCCGCGCTGGTTTTCCATGGCCCGCAACAGATCGCGCTGGGCGGCAGAAGGATTGTCTTCGTCGAGGAGTTGCTGCTTGTAGGCCTCGTTGCAGGCATCGCAGGCAAGGGCATCCGGGGGGGAGGACAGAGCGAGCAGCCCCAGGGTGAGGCAAAAGACGGCGGCCAGGGTCAGCGAATCGGTGAAGCGCTCTTGGTGCAGCATTGCCGGTCCCCCCGAAATGTGTGAGTGAGTTCCCGTCCCTAAAGTCCGAAAAAGGGTGAGCAACTCAGGGCTCGTCGGTCGCCTCGTCGACTTCGTCGGAGTCCTCGCCATCAACCTCGTCATCTGTCTCGGCGTCGGATTCGTCGGCCGGCATATCGCCCTCCTCAGAAGGAGGTGATGATGGTTCGCCGGAGGGGTTGTCTCGGCCCGCCAATTCCAGGACGTAGGCCGTGACGTCATGTAATTCCTGCTCGTCGAGAGCGGCGTCGAAGGGGGCCATCAGTGGCGATTGGCCGAGGGCCGGACCGCCGTCACGGGTGATGATGTAGATCTCTTCGGCCGTAAGCTCGGTCTCGGTCAGATCCGCCGCCGGAGGATCGAGGGCGGCGCCGGCGGGCCCGTCGCCGCGGCCCTCGGCCCCGTGGCAGGAGGCGCATTGGGCGTCGTAATGGGGCTGGCCGGCCTGAGCATCGCCGACCAACTCGAACTCCTCGACGGCCGGTTCCTCATCGGGCTGCGGGTCGGGCTCTTCGGGCTCCGGTCGGTCCGGACATCCTGTCAAGAGAGCCAGACATATGGTGAGAACGAAGGTCGTAGAAACCACAGATGCCAGTCGGCCAGTCTTCATCGTCGCCTCCTCCCGTTACGGGTGGTGGGTCATTGATGATCCGGGGAGGAGAACGGATCGCGATGGCGGGGAAGCAACAACAGATCGTATTCACCGAGGATGTGAGCACAAGGCCCGGCAGTGGCTCACAGCTCGAAGATATCTTTCGGCTCCGCGACGCTGAGCGCCGTGTCTTCGGTCAGCCGAAGGGCCGGATCGACGTCTCCGTAGTGCATGATGTGGATGCGCTGTTGGATATCCGTCGGCAGCTCCAGAAGCTCCTCGAGGTGGGCGTGCACGGTTCCCGCAAAGCTGGGAAGGAGCAGGCATTCGTGGAGGATGACGTCGAAAGTGCGATAAAACTCTTCGGACAACAGGCGGCTGTCGGCGCTAAAGCACAGGCGTCGGCCTTCGTCGTTTTCAAAGGCCAGTCCGAAGGAGGACATGCCGGGGACGTGATCGGTGGAAAACCAGGTGCATCGAATTCGGTCCTCCTCTCCGAGGAAGAATTGCTCGGCGGGACGGGGCGCGAAATAGGTCTCCAGGGTCGCTCGCTCCGATCCTCCCGACGGGGTGCGCATATTCTCCATGGCTCCCCGCAGGCAATTTTCCCATAGATCGAGGGCATCCTCCGAGGGCTCGCCAGTGATGCCGGGCAAAAGGTGGGGGTGGCAGTGCAAAAGGGGGCGGCGATCGCCGAGAAAGAGGGAGCGAAATCCCAGCTCTTCGAGCCCCGAGATATGATCGCCGTGAAAGTGCGTCACCAGAACGCCCTCGAGATCGAGAGGGTCGATTCCGTATTCGCCCTCGAGGACATCGAAGGCATAAAGGGAGCAGTCCAGGAGGTAGCGCTTGCCGTCGACTTCGATGAGGGCGTTGTTGTGGGCGTTGGAGCGAAGACGGGTGAAGGCTCCGCCCGTACCCAGCATGGTCAGTTTCATCGGCCTATTCTCGATCCGGGTCCGTGAGTGGCGGAACGTAGCATGGTCGCCGGTTCCTGGTCGAGTCGCAGTGGGTGGGGCTACCGATCTTCGAAGCTTAGCGCACGCCCATCACGGGCCGAAGGCCACGTGGCTATTCATGTCGGCCGTACACGACACGGCCGAAATCCTCGGCAGCCAAGGCGTGCCTGCGGTTTGCGTGTTGTGAGCGGGCTGGCTGTCCCTGATGCCGCCGTAGAGCCCACCATCCCAGAAGCAGGACAATTGCGAGGGGGAGAGGAGCACCCGTGGGTGCCATATGACATCCACCGTCGGTGGCGTGAGGCGACGATTCTGCGTCACCACCACCGGCATCGGGAGCACTTCCGGTATCGGGGGCACTTCCTGTATCGGGGGCACTTCCGGCATCGGGAGAGGGCATGGGAGTGTCGTCATCGTCAGGTGGCGGGTTGTCACAGGAGTCGGCAGGCCAATCCCAGTCAATGGAGCGTTCACCGAACTCCGACCCTTGCGGAGGATCGATGCAGAGCTCGTCGCTGGTCCTGGTTTCGCCGGTGGCGAGGTATTTTACTTCGACGCGCATGCAATATGGCGGCTCCGCCTGCAGGGAATGAGTGACGGATGCCGGGCCGAGTTGACGCCACATATCATCGACGATCTCGCCATCTTCGTTGAGGACGCGGTAGAGAAGTTGTTCCTCCGAGATATCGTGGTTGCCCGTAATCTCGGCCGTGGTCTCGGGCAGGTCTCGCTCGGTGACGTACCAGCAGCTTCGGTTGCTATCGGTCCAGCAACACCCACCGTAGCAATCAATGCACTCGCAACATTCAAAAGAATGTCCTCCGCTGTCGACGCCGATGGAGGGGGACTGCAATGTCGGTGTTTCGAGAACGTCATCGGTGGCTTCCGTCGCCGTAAACGAAAAGGCATCGCTATCGACGAGTTCACCTTCATTGGGTCCAGACTCTGCTCGTTGGATCACTTCGGCGTGGTAGCTTTCGCCCGGTGTCAATTTCTCGTCGGGCCGCCAGACAATGAGGGCTTGAGTCCAACCATCCTCGGGGG
>SLPW01000544.1 GCA_007131755.1 Myxococcales bacterium
ACTTCCCATACCCAAGTCCGGCGGCGGGGGGCCTCAACTTCCCACACCCAAGTCCGGCGGCGAGGAGCCTGCACTTCCCATACCCAAGTCTGGTGGCGGGGGGCCTCAACTTCCCACACCCAAATCTTCGGGCATCGATCTACCGCGCTCCAGACAGGACAACCTTCCCCGCTCCGGGCAGGACAACCTTCCTCGCTCCGGGCAGGACAACCTGCCCCGCTCCGGGCACGACAACCTTCCCCGCTCCGGGCAGGGCAACCTTCCCAGATCCGGGCAAAGCGATCTTCCCCGTTCCAGTCAGGACAATCTCCCCGAAATCGCTCCTCCACCGGCAGATCCCCCGGTGGACGACGACCTCTTCGGCTCGCCAATCGAAGACGACGGCGCTCTCTTCGACTCTCCCGACAGTGGACTCGCCGAGGAGAGCAGCGACCTCTTCGGCTCTCCCGACAGCGGTCTCGCTGAGGAAAGCAGCGACCTCTTCGGCTCCCCCGACAGCGGACTCGCCGAGGAGAGCAGCGACCTCTTCGACTCTCCCGAGCCCGCAGCGGACCCCGCCGGACCCGATCCCCTGGCCGACGATGACGACCTCTTCGACGCCCCGGAGATGGACGATGACGACCTCTTCGCCGAAACTCCCGTCGGCGATGATGAGGACGACTTTCTCGGCGGCGACGGTGGATTTTCTTTCCTGGACGACGAACCCGACGACGGCGACGACGATCTCGAAGACTGGGAGGAGGAACTGGGAACCTCTTCATTTTCCGCCGATGATTTCGGCGCCGATGAAGACGACTGGGGTGACGATCTCCTCGACGATGACGCCGTCGACCCGCAGTCCCCTACTCCCGAATCCCCGGCCCGACCTCCGGCATCCCAAGCCCCTGCGGATTCCGACGCCGAGGTGGACAACCGCTTTCGACCCGCCTCCCGAGGCATCCAGGAATCCGCCACCACCTCGCGCGACGAGACCGTCGAGGCCGACAAAAAACGCGGCTCCATGACCATCGTTGGCGTTGCCGTGCTCGGCATTCTCCTCTTCGCCGGCGGTGGGTTCGGCATCTACCAGGCCCTGCTCTCCGAGGATGACGAAGATCACGTCCAGGTCACCGAGACCTCCGGAGGACCGGTGGAAATCCATCCCCCGGAGATCATGGTCGATAACTTCTCCAACCTCTCCAGTGTCATCAACCAACCCGGAACCGACGAAATGGACCCCGAAAACCGGGGGCTCCTCCTGGTGGCGAAATCACTCTTTCTGACTCGCTACGAAGATCAGGCCATCGAAGATCGTGCCGACGCCCTGGCCGCCGACCTCGAGACCCATGACGATCTTCCCGCCGTCGCCGTCGGCCTTGCCACCCACCACGCCCGCCTGGCCGACCCCGACGCCGCGCGAGCCCTCGCCGAACCCTTCGTCGATGACGAAGACTACGCTTTCTTCGCTCACCTGAGCATGGGGATCGCCGACGCCAATGCCCATTTCGAAGGCCGCGACTTTGAGGGAGTCCTGGGGATCGACGATGGTCCTTCCGACGAGGTCGACGACGGCGACTACGCAATGCAACTCGAGGACGAGGCCATCCTCGCCGAAGTCGACGACGATGCTGCCACCGACGACGACGCCGATGACGACGACAGCGATGACGATGACGAACTCGCCGACGGCGACGACGCTCTTGAAGAGGCCGACGACGAGGAGGTCGATGACGAAGTCCTCGCTCTCGCCGACCGAGCCGCACGACACCTTCAGCAAGCCGCAGATCTCGTCGACACCACCGCCCTTCCCCACTTCTGGCTCGGCCGCATCTCCATCCATCTCGACGAGGTCGACGACGCCCTGGCCCAACTGGAAGACGGCGTCGAGGCCTCTCCCGAACACGTCGCCTCCAGACTTCAAGCCGGGCAACTCTACTACCGCCGCGGCGACCTCAACGACGCCACCGAACATCTTCAACAGATCATCGTCGAGCTCGCCAACCGGGCTTCCGATGACGAGCGCGGCCACGCCCTCCACCTGATGGGACTCGTCCACCAGGCACGACAGGAGAGCGAAAAAGCCATCGAACTCTTCACTCGCGCCCTGCACACCGACAGCTCCCGCAGCGATACCCTTCGCGCCCTGGCTCGAGAATATGAGAACGCCGAGAAATACCAGGAGGCCCTCACCTTCTTCACCACCGACGAAAACCTCGCCCAGGAAGACCCGGAGGTCATCCTCGGCATCGTCCGCTCCCATATGGGGCTGGAGAATTGGGACAACGCCATCGACGAACTCGAACGGGGAGCCGAGCAATTCCCCAATGACGCCCGTTTCTCTTTCTATCTGGGCGTCCTCAACGAGCAGCAAGGCAATTTCTACGAGGCCCAGGCTGGATTTGAAGAGGCCATCAGCATCGATCCCGATCTATTGACCGCTCGCGCATCGCTGGCTCAACTTGCCTGGCGCGTCGACGAAGACGCCTCCGCTGGCGACACACATATCCGCGCCATCATCGAACGACCCGAGGGGATTACCGCCGAGATCGCCGCCGCCACCGCCGAGTTCTACCGCATGTCCGCTCGCCCCTCGCTGGCCGTGGCCTGGAACGAAGAGGCTCTTCGACGCGATCCCAACTACTGGCAGGCCCGCCTTGCCCTGGCTCAGATCCATATTGACCAGGAAGAACCTCAGGCTGCACTTCGCCTTCTGGAGCGCGCCCGCGACGAGGGCGTCCAGGCTCTCGAATTGTCCGCTCACCTCGCCGACGCCTATCGCCTCAACGAACAATACGAACACGCCATCGAAGAGATCAACGAAGTCATCAGCGCCGATCCCGAAGACGAGCGCTATATCTTCATTCGTGGACTCATCGAATACGATCGCGGCAACTACTCCACGGCCCGCGACGACTTCCAACAGGCCCATTCACTCAACACCCGCTTTCACGATGCCTACTTCTACATCGGACGCACTCATCTCGGGGAAAGCGAATACAGCACCGCCATTCGCCTCTTTCGCCACGTCCTCAATTCCCAGCCCCATAACGGCGAAGTGCATTTTTATATGGGGCAGGCTTTCGAGGCCGACGGATCCCCTCGACAGGCTCTCGACAGCTATAGCAATGCCATTCGCCACGATCCCGACTTTGTCCAGCAACATCCCGACGTGCTGGTCCGAAGAGGACGAATCCTCTCCGAGCTCGGTCGCCCTGCCGACGCCCGCAATGACGTTGAGACGGCGCTTCGTTTCGATCCCCAGAACCGCGCCGCTCTCCAGGCGATGGGGATTCTCAACTTCGACGCCCGCAATTATCGCGAAGCCATCGAGCAGCTCAGCGAGGTCCTCGCCGAATATCCCGACGACTCGGACGCTCAGTTCAAACTCGGCATGGCCTATCTCTACGAGAATCAGCCTCGCGATGCTGCCCGTCACTTGAAACTCGCCGTCGATCATGGCTACGATCAGCCCGACGTCCATCGCACCAGGGGATATATCTACCGTGATCTCGGCCAACGCAATAACGCCCTCGACGCCTTCAGGTCCTATCTGCAGCACGATCGCATCGGCGATCGGCCCGCCGCCGAGCAACGCGAAGTCCTTAACGCCGTGCGAGACCTCGGGGGATGAATTTGTGATTTCTCCCCCCCTGTCGACGGCCTTGCGTCGTCGTCGTCGACCCATCTTCACTCAGCTCATTATGACTTCTTTCGTCCCCTAACCGAACGGCCTCCACTTTTGGATATGGAGAAAATACTTCTCATATCTGCGTCGACCTCCCTGGAGAATCGGCTCGGCGAGCTACTGGACTCCCCGCGTCACCTCGCGCGGGTTTCGTCCTGGGCCCAGGCTCGACGCCTTCTGACGAAGATCGTCCCCGCCAGCGTTGTTATCGACGCCGATATGGTCTCCGATCCCCTGGCCGGTCAGGAATTGGTGCATCTGGACGACGTGCTCAAAAAAGATGGCAAGTCTGCCTATCTCATCGCCAATCCCGACGACGAACACGTCCGTCAATGGCAGCAGATGTTCCAATCCCTCTCCAGGATCGTCGCTCCTCCCTCCTCTCCAAAAGATTGGACCGTCCTGCGCGACCTCCTTACGCAACACCTCTCCAACTCCGCTGACGACTCCTCCGCTGGCGCTCCTTCTCGCCCTACCCCCCATGAGTCCGAGCAGATCGTCCTGCGTCTGCCCCAGATCACCTCCGGTTCGCTCTCCCGCCTGTCGCTTAGCCGCGTCATGTATTGTTTGCATCATCAGCAGGCCACGGGCATCCTCCACCTTCGCTCCGGAGGCGTCGAACGAGGCTTTGCTTTTCGCGACGGGGCCTTCATTGACTCGTCGCAACACGGCGACGCGCGAGTTCTCACCGGCGCCTACGCCTGGCCCGACGGAAGCTTCGAGTTCATCGCCCACGATCACATCGCCGGTCCCGAAAACAACTCGATCTATGGACTCATCAAGAAGGGATTGGTTACCCACCGCTCCCAGCGCCAGTTGATGAACGGACTTATGTCGCGCATGAGCACTTATCCCACGGCTACTCAGCTCTGGGAACAGCGTAGAGGCGATCTCCGGTGGGCTATCCTCGACACCTTCCTCCAGCACTGCGACGGTCACCAGACCCTGGAGACAATCTTCAGCAAAATGGGCCACCAGATCACCGATGCCTTCCGTGCCGCTGTTTTCTGTCGTGACACGGATCTCGTCGTCTTTCGCGGCCAACAAACCAAGGGTCCCCTGCGGGTTCAATACGACGGAGTTAAAGCCAGCACTGGCGC
>SLPW01000131.1 GCA_007131755.1 Myxococcales bacterium
CACTCGCTTGTCGTTTCGCTCGTTGAACTGCACTCGCTTGTCGTTTCGCTCCCTTCGGTCGCTTGTCGTTTCGCTCCCTGCGGTCGCTGGTAGTTGGTAGTTTGCAAACCACAAGTGAGCGCAGCGAACGCAACTACCAGCGAGGCGTAGCCGAGCGCAACCACAAGTGAGCGCAGCGAACGCAACCACAAGCGAGGCGTAGCCGAGCGCAACCACAAGTGAGCGCAGCGAACGTAACTACCAGCGAGCAACGCGAGCGCATCCACACTTTTTCCCTTGCAATGCGCGCTTGCGGACCCTATGTTGTGCGCCCTTTGCGAGATGGTCTACCACTTTCAAACACGATAACGACGACTTACCTGAGAATCGCACGAGAGATATTACCATGGCACGCTATACCGGACCGCGCTTGCGCATCGCCCGCCGCCTCGGCACCGACCTTCCGGGCCTGACCCGTAAACTGGCCGACCGCCGCCCCTATCCGCCGGGACAACACGGCAAAGGGCGTCAGCGCTTCAGCGAATTCAAAAAGCAACTCTACGAAAAGCAAAAGCTGCGCTACAACTACGGCGTCGGCGAACGCCAACTTCGAAACCTCTTCGTCGAAGCCCAGGCTTCACGCGATCCCGCCGGAGTGGTTCTGTTGAGGCTTCTGGAGCAACGGCTTGACAACGTGGTCTTCCGTCTCGGACTGGCCCCGACGATCCCGGCGGCCCGCCAGCTCGTGGTTCACCGCCACATCATGGTGGACGGCCGCATCGTGGACCGACCCAGCTTTCGCGTCACCCCGGGCCACGAGATCACCATCAAGCCCAAGAGCCGTGACCTGGAGGTCATCGAGGAGAGCGTCGCTGCTCCCACCCTGCGCCTTCCCGGATATCTGAGCTTCGACGCCAACAGCCTGACGGGCCGTATGGAGTCACTGCCCGGCCGAGAGGACATCCCCGTTCAGGTCCAGGAAAACCTGGTCGTCGAGTACTACTCGCCACGACTCTGAGCGAATACGAAGCGCTCGGCACATTGCGTGGTGCTCCGTATATCCTCGATATGCGCCGCAGCCCTTGCGAGAGATCCCATGAGCCGACGTCTACTTCCACTGATCGCCATCACCGCCACATTTTTGGCCGCCTGCCCCGCGCCTGATGTGGTGGATGATGGCGATCTGCCCTCTGGCGAGGAAACGGCTCAGGCGGCGGACGAAGCGGCGCAAGAACCCCGGGGCGTGCTCTACGAAACCAGCCGTCCCGACGACGAGGAGCCCCTGCCCGTCGACGACGTCGAAGAGCCTGATGAGCCCGATGAGATCCAACCCGAACTTCCCACGATCACTCTGTACCTCGATGCCCAGGGGCGATTTACCACCGAAGACGGCGAAGAGATCGACATCGACGAACTCGAAGAGCTCAGCGACGAGCCCCTGCAGGGACACCTCATCCAGATCGTCGCCGATCCGGACGCCTCGGATGCTCTCCACGAATCCATCACCCCACTCATTCTGGCCGCCTCCGATCTCGGAGCCTATGTGGCCGTCACCGTAGAGGACGACACCGCAGCGCAGGAAGAGGAGCTGCAAGATCCGGATGAATCGGACGAAGTAGATGACGACGAAGACGACCAATAACGGTCCCACCACTCTAGATCCTCTGAACATCGTCGCCCTCTCCGCATACCACGCCCCCAGTCATCGTCGCTGGTTACAGGGGCTGAGCTCGACCCTTCCCCATCACTTCCACGTCTTTACCCAACCGCCTCGTCACTTCTCCTGGCGCAGCCGCGGCAACAGCCTGAGCTTTGCCTTCGACGCTGAACTCGCCAACACCAGAGCCGATCGCGTCGTCGCCACTTCCATGGTCGATCTGGCCGGGTTGCGCGGCTTGCTCCCGTCGCTGGCCCGAGTCCCCACTGTGGTATATTTCCACGAAAATCAATTCGCCTATCCCACCCGCCACAACAAGCAGGACGCAAACCTGCTTCTCACCAACTTATATACCGCTCTGGCCGCCGATCGGGTGATCTTCAACTCCTCCCATAACCGGCGAACCTTTTTGGATGGGGCCAATCATTTTCTGAGCAAGATGCCCGACCAGGTCCCCCGGGGCGTCGTCGACACCATCGATCGGCGAAGTACGGTCCTGCCCGTTCCCCTCGATGACTCGCTCTTCGACACCGCTGCACCATCGCGCGGCGGCGATGGCCCCCTTCGCATCCTGTGGAATCACCGCTGGGAACACGACAAGGCCCCTGAGCGCTTCTTCGGTGCCCTCTTCTCTCTGGCCGAGCGCTACGAATTTCGCCTCGTCGTTCTGGGGCAGCAATTTCGCAACCATCCACCGATCTTCGCGCAGGCTCGAGCCCGCCTGGCAGACCGCATCGACCAGTGGGGCTGGGTCGAAGATCGCGCTCAATACGTCGAATGGCTGCGCCGAAGTGACGTCGTCGTCTCCACGGCGCTCCATGAATTCCAGGGATTGGCCGTCCAGGAGGCAGTGGCGATGGGGTGCATCCCCGTTGTCCCCGATCGCCTGGCCTATCCCGACTTCTTCGCCTCCGAATTTCTCTACCCCTCCCACGCCGACGAGCCGGAGAGCGACGTCGCGGCGCTTTCGGCGCACCTGGAACCGTTATTGGCCGATCCTGAGGCTCTGCGCGCAGAGTCCGCCCCCGATCTCTCCCACCTGCGATGGTCCGTGCTCGGCGCTGATTACGACCGAGAGTTGCGCGCGTTGGAAGGGAGATCCGACTTTTGAGATTGAATTTTGAGTCTCGGTGTCTACTGTCGCAAAGCAAGCCTCCGACGCCCCCTCCGAATCCCATCGAAGCCACAGAGTCGCCTCCAAAGGCCACGGAGTGTGATCCACCTTGATCGGTTGTAGGACTCAAAGTGGTCGAGGCTACACCCTGGCCCTGGCCGCGGCCCGCTATTACTTCGCGCCGCCCAAGAGGATTGGGGTCAGTGGTCACCACGGAGGGCGGGGCAAGGCCTCCGCTAAGAAACCACTGCGAACGGCGGGCCTGGGCGAGGGCCTGGGCCCGGGAACTGCTACCGACGGGCTCCGATCACACCCTCCCCCTCGAAGGCCACGACAACACTGGCGTCTCGTCACAATTCTTTGTATTATCCCCTTCATCAAATTTCCGGAGTACAAAATGTCGCATCTTCTCTACGACGTCGAAGAAACGATCGCCACCATCACTCTGAATCGGCCGGAGGCGAGCAACGCCTATTCCTCGAAGATGGTCCGGGAGCTGGTGAACGCTCTCGACGAGGCCGAGGGCGACGACGAAGTGCGCGTCGTCATCGTCACCGGCGCCGGGCGTTCCTTTTGTGCCGGCGGCGATCTCAAGGCCATGCGCGACCGCACGGGAATGTTCTCCGGCGATCCCGTCGAGCTTCGAGACAAATATCTGCGCGGCATCCAGACCATTCCCCGGCGCTTCGACAGCTTTGAAAAGCCCACCATCGCCGCCATCAACGGTGCAGCCATCGGCGCCGGACTTGGGCTCGCCGCCACCTGCGATCTGCGCATCAGCGCCGAGGGCGCAAAATTTGGCTCCACATTTGCCCGGGTGGGTCTTATCCCGGGCGACGGCGGTGCTTATTTATTGACCCGCGTCGTCGGCTTTTCCCGTGCCCTGGAGTTGATCTTGACCGCCGAGATCATCGACGCCCGGCGGGCTCTCGACATCGATCTCGTCCACCGGGTCGTCCCCGATGAGGAGGTGATGGACGAAGCCCGCAAAGTAGCCCGCCAGATCGCCTCTCTTCCGCCGAAAGCGGTGCGAACCGCCAAAGCGGCACTCTACCGAAGCGTCGACCGCGATCTGGAGACGTCACTTCATATCACCGCCGCTCTTCAGGGCCTGATCCAACGCACCGAGGAGCACGATCAGGCCGTGCGCGATCTGTTGGAGAACCTTCGCTCCGATTGAGCCTTTCTCCAGGTCGCTTCATTTCACTTTTGCCGGGCCGTAGCCGAGTTATGCGATTGACAGGATTTCCCTTAAGAGCCCTGCGAGCCATCATCGAACGCCCCGGGGCGGCACGCCTGGTACGCGACAAATTCTTCGCCGACTACGGGATCGACGAAGTGCTGGCTCTTGGGCCCCAGTTTCGGGCTCCCCTCGACGTCCACCCCGGACCGCTGGAACAGACGACGCGTAGAGGTTGGTCAGGCAAAGGGCTCGCCACCCCATCTCCACCTCCCGGACGCACCACTACCGCCGATCTACGCCGGGCCTATGCCGACGGTGAACTGACTCCTGTGGAAGTCCTGTCCTCCATCCGACGACGAATCGAGGACCAGGACTTCGGCGAGTCCCTCTTCAGTCCCTTCCGCTCTCTGGACTTCGAGCGTGCTCAAGAGGAGGCGCAGCGAAGCGCCCTGCGCTATCAGGAGGGCAAGCCTGTGGGCCCCCTCGATGGGATCCCGCTGCCCATCAAAGACCAACACCAGATGAAAGGGCTTCCCACGAGCTGCGGCACCTCCTATCTCGACCGTCCGGCCTCTGAGGACGCTCACCTCATCGAGGTGCTGCGCGACTCCGGTGCCCTGCTTTACGCAAAGACCCGAACCACCGAATGGGGTCTGGATCCCTGCGGCTTTTGCGCTCATCAATCCATGCCCCGCAACGCCTACAGCCGTGCCCACGGCGCCGGCGGCTCGTCGACCGGGGCCGGCGTCGCCGTCGCCCTGGGACTGGCCCCCGTGGCCACCGGCTCCGACGGAGGGGGCTCGATCCGCATCCCCGCCGGCTTAAACG
>SLPW01000330.1 GCA_007131755.1 Myxococcales bacterium
CCCTCGGCACAGTCCGAGTCGTCGTCGCAGGCGAAATCGATATCGTCGATCCCCAGGTCCCGGCTGCAGCCCAGGTTCAGGGTAAGAAATACCAGCGCCGTCAACCCGAGAATTCGAATCAGATGTCGTAGATCGTGGGAAAGCATAGAAATCCTTCATCAAAATCGGCGATGGACCGAAATGCCTCGAATATCGCCGTCTATGCGAAGATCGAGGGTCGTAGAGTCATAGGAATGAGAGGGGACGCGATTGAGGAAGAAATAGCCCCCGACGCCCACGAATAGGGCGCCCCCGATGACACTGATGAGAGCGAGCCCATCGTAACGGTTCGCCCTGTGTTGGGCGTCGATGGCCTCCGATTGTGTGATCTGGGTGTTGATGGGGCCTTCGAAGTCCGTGACCTGGCTGCGCTCACTTCTGGCCATCAGATGGAATATCGTACCGGCGGCCAACAAGCCCGTCCCGGCGAGGACAGGGATCATGAGCCTCTTATTGCCTTGTTGTGGGGGAGGAGATGTCAGCGAATCGGGAAGGGGTTTCTCTTCGTCGACGGAGGGTTGCTCGTCGACGTCGGGAGCCTCGATGTCGGCCGGCTCGTCGTCAATACAATTCTCCTCGACCTCGAGTAGATACTCCTGAGCCCGCTGATCGACACGCGACGCCGGTGGACTGTCGACGACGGGAAGTTCGGAGACTTGCTCGAGTTTCTGACGAGCCCGATCGCACTGGCCCAGAAATTGATAGGCCCGTCCGAGGTTGAGGGCCAGGATATTGACGGGCTCGATGCGATAGGCGTCGGTGAGAAAGGCCACGGCACGGGCCGGGTTTTCCTCGATCAGCGCTTCGACTCCGGCGGCGTTGAGCGAGACCTGTTCGTCCGTCAATTCCACCAATTCGCGATCACCGCTCAAGTCCTCGGCATGGGCCATGAGGGGAATGGCAAGACACAATCCGAAAGAGAGGAAGAAGGCAGCGGTACGTCGTATCATGAGTTCGTAGGATCTCAACGCTTCGAGGTGGGAGAGGATAGGTTGGAGAAATTGGATCGCGATCAGAATACGCCGCAAAAACCGGGCGGTCAAACCTGGTGGTCCGACACCGTGACCTATGGCGTTGTTCAATCTCGTCGGTGAGTGTGCAACACTGGGAGTGCAAAGCTGGTAGGGCATCCGTTTTTTTCGTCGCTTTCGATGAGGTCCACGACACTATGAGTTCGCCAGAGTCCATAGCCGGTGTGACGCCTGGAATGCGAATCCAGAACCGCTATGAGGTCAAGTCACTTCTGGGAAAAGGAGGCTTCGCCAGTGTTTTTCGAGCCTATGACGTCGAGATTGAGCGTCCGGTTGCGATCAAGGTCTTGAACCTGGCTGCTCTCCTCGCTGGCGATGCGGACCCTCAGGTGATGCTGGAGAGGTTTCGACGTGAGGCCAAACTGGCCGCTCGCATTACACATCCCTCGGTGGTCCAGATCCATGACTTCGGAGTGCTGGAGGGGATGGACAATCCCTATATCATCATGGAGGTATTGGAGGGACACGATCTCGAGGAGGAGCTCGAAGAAAAGGGTCCCCTCGATCCTCGTCGAGTCCTTCCCCTATTCGTCGACGCCCTGGAGGCCCTTGGAGAGGCGCATGGGTTGGATATCATTCATAAGGATCTGAAGCCCTCCAATCTCTTCATTGCCAATCCGGGAGAGCGCCGCGAGACGATGAAGGTGGTGGACTTTGGAATCGCCTATATTGGTGACGATACTTCGGACAAGCGGCTGACGAAAACGGGGTTTATGCTGGGAACGCCGCAATATATGGCCCCGGAGTACGTGGAGGAGCAGTACGTAAGTCCGGCGTTGGACGTTTATCAAATGGGGCTGATTCTGGTGGAGATGTTGGCCGGACGGGCCGTGGTGGACGATACCAATATGTGGAAGTGCGCCATGCGTCATGTGGGGCGGGAGTTATCGGTCCCAGAGCTACTGCTGGACTCGCCATTGGGTCCGGTGATCGAGCGCGCGTTGGCAGCGGATCCTCAAGACCGTTACGGCGATGCCGGTGAGTTTGCGGCGGCCCTGGAAAGCCTGGATCACGACGAGATTCCTCATCTGTCGGAGGACGTTGCATGGCGGCCGCTCGAGGAGTCCCTGGAGGCCAAAGCGTTGACTCCGGACCAGGAAACCCAAAAGCTCTTCGAAGAGGCCCAATCGGCGCGGCAGGAGATCTCAGCCCGCACAGCGGTAACGAAGGTGGCGAAGAAGAATCCCCACGTGGTTTCGAAGGACTCGGAAGAAGAAGACTCGGGACAGTGGGATACGCTGGAGGCTTTTCAGAGTCAGCAGGGGCGGCGCAAGTTCGGTGTCGCAGCCCTCGGTGCAGTGCTGTTGATCACCGCTGCGGCCGTTGCGCTAGTAGTCACGGGCGAAGATGATCTCCCGCCGCAGACCGAGGAGGAGCCGGTGGCCGTCGACGAAGAGAAACCGTCGAAGGAAGAGGAGGAGCCAGTTGACGAGAGGGCCGATGAAGAGCCTTCGGACGACGCCGAAGCGGTAGTCGTGGAGCTGCTTTTGGTGCCGGAGGATGCCACGGTGACTCTCGACGGAGAGGAATCCGATGAGGCACCACGGAAGATCCGCTTCGACTCGTCGGCTGCTGCGGCGCGCCATATGATCCTGTCCCACGAGGACTACGAGCCCATGGAAATGGAGGTCGGACCGGAGGCTGGTCCGACACTGGAAGTGGAGCTCACGAAACTTGAAGCGGAGGAGGAGGCCGAAGACGAAGACGAACCCGCCGAAGTCGCGGCCGTCGAGGCCAGGCCTGAGCCGCGTGCCGACAGGGGCGATTCGCCACCGCCAGAAGTCGCAGAGGAGCCAGAAGAACCCGCCGGCAGCGCAGAGGCGGACAGCGCAGCTTCCGATGAGGACGAAGAGAGTGAAGAGGCAGAGATGGAGGTCGAAGAGGGGGAGGACGACGAGGAGACGGAAGAGGAACGACGCGATGTGTTGATGGCGCCTTGATGCAAGGTCGACAGCAGAGGGTCGCGAATTAACCGGGCTACGGCGATCATGAGACCAGTGGTGCTCGGCGGAAGTCCTGAGCCGTATTCGGCGAGGACTGGGCGACGAGGTCGAAGTCGTCGAAGTGAGGCGATGCTTGTGCATCGTCGAACACAGACGACAAAGAGATCGTCGTTTAGGACCGCCGAAGAGTGGTTTAAGACTTCTGTCGAGTACCACCAGAGAGTTGTCGGGAACAATCGATCGGAATCGACGAGGATGAGTCGTGCGAAATGCAGTTCTGGTAGTCCCATATCTGACGGCGAAGACCCTGCGTTACGTCAAGGCGTTGTGCGAGCTTGAGGGCGTCCGTCCGGCGTTGATATCGTCCCATGATAGCGAGTCATTGCCCGATGGGTTGCGGGCAGAGATAGCCGCCTTCGTTCAGGTCGAGAATTGTCTCGACGCCGAAGAGCTCAGCCAGGCGACAGAGAAGATCGCCTCCCAGCTCGGCGCTGTGGAGCGACTATTCGGAGTGCTGGAGCAGCTTCAACTTCCCATCGCCGAGGCCCGAGATGCGGCCGGGGTGCCCGGGATGGGGGCTGAGGTTGTGCGCAGGTTTCGCGACAAGTCGGCGATGAAAGAGGCTCTGCGCGACGCCGGCGTTCCATGTGCCAGATTTGCACGGATCACCGAGGCAGAAGACGCGCAGCGTTTCGTCGATGAAGTGGGGTTTCCGATCATTATCAAGCCCGTTGACGGGTTGGGAACGCGCGCTACCTGGCGACTCGACAATACGGAAGAGCTCGCCGAGGCTCTGAGCAAGCTCTCACCGTCTAAGGACCGCCCCTGGCAGTGCGAGGAATTTCTCGTGGGAACGGAGCATAGCTTCGAGACGGTGACCATCGACGGTCGTCACGTCTGGTCGAGCTCCACCGATTATATACCCGGGCCCCTTGAGGCGATGAATACGCCCTGGATCCAATATTGCGTGGTCCTTCCCAGGGAGACGGAAAGACTCGACGAATTTCGGGAGGTCAACCAGGAGGCTCTCGACGCCCTGGGCATGAAGACCGGGCTGTCTCATATGGAGTGGTTTCGTCGACGCGACGGATCGGTGGCTGTCAACGAGGTGGGGGCACGACCGCCGGGAGTAAATATCATGCCCCTGATGAGCGCCGCTCATGGCGTGGATTTCGTCGAGAAATGGGTGAGGCTGATGGCGCTCGATGAATTCGATCCGCCGCAGCGAGTACGGGCTGCGGGCTCGGCGTTCTTGAAGGGACAGGGACAGGGAGATCGAGTGGTGGCGGTGGACAATCTCGAGGAAGTCCTTCGGCGGCTTGGCGATGCCGTGGTGGACGTATCACCGCCACGGGTCGGCAGCCGGCGCGCCAGCGGGTACGAGGGCGAGGGATATGTGATTGTATCGGCGGAGACAACGGAAGAGGTGCTGCGGTCTCTGGCGTTGGTGATTCGCAATGTGAGAGTGCGGTTGGGGTAAGAAGTTATCCGTAGTGGATCTGAATGGTCTCGATCACCGTCTTCAACGCCTCTTTGACGACCGCCGTATCGGGGTGACGCAAGATAATATACCCCTCGCCCTCGTAGCTATCCGAGCGCGGTGTGCCGGGGCGAGGGAGGCGAGATTCCACGACGAGATGGCCCACCGTTTGGTTCGCCTGAGCAACTCCCGTAACGCCCATGACTCGGCCGCGGCCGATGCCTCGTAGAAAGGCGACGCCTACGGAGTATTTTCGCTCGA
>SLPW01000563.1 GCA_007131755.1 Myxococcales bacterium
CGAGACCGAGACCGAGACCGACACCGAGACCGACACCGAGACCGAGACCGACACCGAGACCGAGACCGAGACCGAGCCCGAGACCGAGCCCGAGACCGAGCCCGAGACCGAGACCGAGACCGACACCGAGATCGACACCGAGCAACGAGCCCGAGCAACGAGCCCAACTCAAATTTGACATCCCTCGTCTATTATACGGATACTACACAGCATATTCGCCTCGTCTTCTTTTCCCCTCGCCACCCCTCCGAAGAGTGTCCCAGATGCGCCGATTGACCCTTAGGCTTATTCCTCCAATTGCGTTGGCCTTGTTCCTTCTCTCCATGGGCTGCGACGGTCTCTTCGCTGACCTCGACGATCTTCAAGCGCCGGATGAAGATGAACAGGAATTCGACTGCGATCCAGAAGACGATGGCGACTTCGGAGGCGGCAGCGGATCCTCCGAAGACCCCTATCTTCTGTGCTTACCGGAGCACTTCAATAATATCGGAACCCACGCGCCCTATATGCAGGCTCACTTCGCTGTCACCCAAGAAATCGACTTCTCCGGAGAGTCGATTCGATCGATCGGCTCCGAAGACGATCATTTTGAGGGAGTTTTCAACGGCGGAGGTCATGAGCTTCGCCACATCCAACTCACCGATGTCACCGAGCAAGATCCACTGGGATTATTCCGCGTAGTGGGCGAAGGAGGGGTCGTTGAAGACCTGAACATCCATGATGCGACCTTCGAGAGCTTCGCAGTACTCGGCGCCGTGGCCGGCCAAAATTACGGCATAATCACCGGGTGCAACCTCTTTGACGTCAGCGTCGATAGCGTTTGGATGGTCGGTGGTGTCACCGGCCACAATGCGGGTTCGATCTCCGACTGTACCTTCGAGGGCTCCGTGACCGGCTATCTGGGCGTCGGAGGGATCGCCGGGGTCAGCCATCTCAACCTGAGCCTGGAAGACGACAGTGAGTTACAATTTCAGGAAGGGATTTCGATTCAAGATGTCACGGTGAAGGCCGACGTCACAGGCGCTACCATGGTGGGGGGGATTACGGGGGTCAACTCCGGTTTGATCGAAGAAGCCCTCGTCTCCGGCAGCACCTCCGACGATACGGACGTCCAGGTCTTCGCCAGCGATCCATGGAACTTTACCACTCCCGGCGGAGACTTGATGGAGTCGGACGACGGCGATGAACCGGAAATGCGTGTCGTCGCCGGAGTGGTCGCTCTCAACGCTGGAAATATCCGGGACTCTGCTTGTCTCGCTCAAGTTCGATCGGGAACGGACGAAATGGAGCCCCATGGAGGCTTTTCAGAGATCGTCGCGGGCCTGGCGGGGTTGAATCTCGGAAGTATTCGACGCAGCCGAACCACTGGCAATATCACGTCCAATGGCGAATTGACCACCCGCAGCGGATCTATCGTCGCCGCAGGCCTGGTGGGCATGAATGGAGGCACGATTCGACAATCGGCGGCCCTGGGGGATGTCGCCGTCAGAGGAAGCATCCACGAAAGAGACCCCTCTAACGGCGATGGCCTCCTTCCGGACAACGGCGAAGACAATGATGGTGGCGACGATGATCCGGAGGTGGCACGCATGGTGGGGGGACTCGTCGCTGCCAACGGAGGGGTCATTGAAAGATCGTACGCCCTGAGCAGTGTGGCTCTCAACTCTCCCAGATTTGGCGAACTCCCGGTTTGCGGAGGGCTCGTTGCTCTTCACACCGACGACGACGACGATCTCGAAACGCCGGCACCCGACCCGCAGATCAGCGAATCCTATGCAGCGGGACTGGTGAGCTGTGCCCCGGCGATCAGTGCGGGCTTCGTGGGTCTGCGACATCCAATTTTTTCTCCGCCCTCCGTATCGAATTCGTTCTGGGATCGGCAAACCACTCAAAAATCCGACACCCTCGGCCAGGATGGCGCTGAGCCATTGACCACCGACGAATTCGGCTCCCAGTCCAACTTCCCCGGTTGGGATTTTGAGGACGTCTGGAAAATGGGCACCGCAGCCGACGCCGAAGATCGCCCGATCCTCCAGTGGGAGTAAAGGCCGACGTCCAGAACTCAGGCCACCTCTTTGACCTTCATCTCCGCAAGGCTCTCGATGGCCAGATCGGCACCTCGGCTCAAGAACTTCTTCTTCTCCGCTCCGTCGGCAGCCAGGACCGCGATGAGCCCGAAGCCGGCGCCGCGGCCGGCCTCCACGCTGGGCCGGTCGCTCTCGATGACCACCGCTCGATCTCGGGGCACCTTCAATCGGCTGGAAGCCTCTCGGAAGATATCGTCCGTGGGCTTTCCGCGAAGATCCTCTTCACTGAAGGTATTGGCGTCGACGATCACGTCGAAGAGGGGTTCCAATTTCAGGATCGACAGCACCCTGCGAGCGTGCTCGCTGGGAGAGACGGCGGCGGTCTTGAAGCCTGCCCGCACCAATTTATGCAATAGCTCCACGGCGCCGTCCTCGGCGTGAAGCTGTCCGGACTCCATGCGCTGAACGAAATTTTTCCGCTTCATCTTCGCCAGGCCGTATATCGAGTCCGTATCGTGGACCAGAGCCGCATCCGCCGCCGGCAATCGCTCCCCCAGCGGTCGGGTGATTCCCCGGGCCTCCAGATAGCTCTCGATCGCCTCCTGGCGAGGCTTTCCGTCCACGTACAGCCGGAACTCCTCGCGATTAAAGGGGAGAAAACGCCGGCCGTCGACGGCCCGCAACAGGGCGTCGAAGGTCTCCTTCCAGGATGCGTAGTGCAGCTCCACCGTATTGGCCACCACCCCGTCGAGTTCGAAGATGACGGCGTCGTACAATCTTCGGGAGATGATCTCCGCCCGGGGCGGGACGGTCCGTTCTTCGTTTCTGAATTCCTCTGAGCCGCCGCGTCGTTCCATAAGCGAGCTCTCCTTGTTCTGAGGAGCGTTTCCGTCGCCACATACGACGAGATGTATTACCCGAAACGTCGACGCCCCGCCGCGGTGGGTCAAACCGTCCCCACGGGCCAACGGCATCGTGTCTCCGCGCAGGCACGCCTTGGCTGCCGAGCATATCGGCCGCGTTGTCTGCGGCCGACATGAATAGCCACGCGGCCTTCTGGCCCGTGTCCAGCGTTGGGTCACCATCACACGCCCCGCCGGACAGGGGATTTACACCTCTCGCCATTTGTGGGTAATAGTTCTTCCGACGTGCCGTAGTCCCCAAGCAATACCCAGACCCCTATGAAACCTGCCGAAAGCTCCCTGCCACATGTCGTCTTCGATCAAAGCGACGCCGAGGCCGTACTCGAACAGGCCCGTCGGGCCGCCGATCCCGACTTCTACCTGCAGAAGGCCACGGGACGGGTGCTTACGAAATTCTTGCTCATCGTCGGTGGACTCCAGGTGGCGGGAGTCTTTTCTTGGCTCATCCTCGTATTTGCGGGCGTCGTCGACGCCACGATGAACCTCGATGGATTCATGGTCAGCCAACTCGTCTTCTTCATCCTCAGCATCGCCGTCGGACTCGCCATGGTAATCCGACATATTCGAAGACTAAAGGAGGAGACCGAAGAGTTGGAGCCCGGTGTCCTTCGACCACTTCTCAATCGACTCGATCCCGACCTGGACGTCGAGGAAACCAACGACGCACCTCCTCCGGAGCACGTCGACGAGTCACTCCTCGACGAGTTGGGACATGCCATCGAGGTCCGCTGGAGCGCCGCCGGAACCATCGACGATATCCCCTACAAGATCTGGGAGTTGGTCCCCTGTGCAGATGGAGAGGAGGAATCGGGTTTGCCATCGATCTTCTGCGCCAGCGGGAAAACGAATCACCCCGTGTCGACCGGCGAAAAGGAGGCGTTGGCGGGAGAAGGTGGCCCCTTTTCGCTTCACATCGACGATGGCAAGATCACCCTGTCGCGACGAAACGACTCGCCACTTCTATGCGACGACGATCCGGAGGCCAATGACGTCGAAGGCCTCTGCTCCGCCGCCACCCAGATCAACGCCGCCTTACAGATCCTTCGCAGGATCAACTGACTGCCGTCCCACCGAAAACCACTGCCCGTCGCGGCGCACCATGCGCGTGACCCCGTCGTGAGGCTCGAATTCCCGTGGTCCCGGATACTCCGGATCGCCGGGCATGGCGAGGACGACGCGATCGCCGTCGATCTCCACCGGATGAGGCATGATCGCCGGCGGCGCAGGGCGGTCGCCCAACTCTCGGATGGCCTCGCCAGGCGATGAGAATCGGCCCAACTCCTCCAGGATTCGAAGCGTCGGCGGTGCGAGTAAGATTTTGCCGCTGCGATAGCGATCGATGGCCTCCTCGGGGGTCCACCACGCACTGTGGGTCGTCTCCTTCTCGTCGTGGCTGTGCTGCTGATCACGGGGTGCCCCGGCGACAAAAAAGCGCGTGTCGTAGCGCCGGGGCTCGAAATCGGGCGTAATCCAGTGGGCGAAATACGTCAGCCGCCCCAGATCCAGGACCAGATTCTGCTCGCGCACCAGCTCGACCATCGTCAGCTCCCCTTTGGCCATGGCCTGTCGAAGAGATTCGAATCTGTCGTCGCTGCTCAGCGCTCCTCCGTCACTTCGGCGCGCGAGCAACAACCCGGCCTCCTCGAAGGTCTCGCGCAACGCGGCGCAGTACAGTCCTCGCGCCCGGTCCTCCTCCACACCGAGCCGCCGCGCGGCCTTCGCAAGATCGAAATTACGGATATACTCGTCGAGCTCCTCGCTTCGATCTCCCTCGTCCACCCTGCCG
>SLPW01000388.1 GCA_007131755.1 Myxococcales bacterium
CTGCTGACGTCGGCGATGGCCGAGGAATTCGCGGCCATCGCCGACTACCGGGCTCTGGGAGAGGCCATCGCCGATGGCGACGAAGAAGAAGCCTCGCGCTGCGCAGCCCGCATCGTCCACCGCGGCGAATCGGCGCTCACCGCAGTGCTCGATCGTCTCCAGGAATGAGACCTCACCAATCCGTCGACGAGCCCGGCTCCAGGGCTGTGACGACGATATCACCGTCGCCGATCTCCTCGAGCTCCTCCTCCAGCTCGTCGGGAGTCCCCGTAAGCAGCGGGAAAGTTCCGAAGTGAGCGGGAATCACCTCGTCAACGCCCACCAGGTCTGCGGCAATCGCCGCCTGCACCGGGTCCATCGTAAAGTGATCGCCAATCGGCAAAATCGCCACCCTGGGCTCGTATAGCTCTCCGATCCACTCCATATCCCCGAAAAGACAGGTATCTCCGGCGATATAGAGCGTCTCCTCATTTGAGAACTCGAGGACAAAGCCCGCCGGCTCGCCGAGATAGACGATCTCTTCATCTTCGGTCACGAAGGCCGACGAGTGCCGGGCATCCGTCATCGTCACCAATACGTCCAGACCCTGATCTTCGAGCGACACCGTACCGCCCTTATTCATGCCCACCAATTGATCCTCCGATACCCCCTTGAAACCGAGCCAGGTCGTCAGATCAAAGATCGCCACGATCGGTCCGTCGCAGCGCTCGGCAGCATCGAAGATATCGCCGATATGGTCATTGTGACCGTGAGTCACCAAGATCGCATCGGCCTCCACGTCGTGATACTCGGCGGGACACTTCGGATTTCCCTCCAGCCAGGGATCGACGAGCAAGTTGTCGCCCTCCGGCGTCTCGATCAAAAACGTCGCGTGTCCAAGCCAGGTCACCTTTACGTCTTGAAGTCCCATTTCATCCTCCGTCAAGTAGCGATATGAGCCGCATTTGGCCTACGAGTACAGCTTCGTCAACATCCTGTGGTACCGGCAAATCGGTAATGCCCAGAGGCCTGTCGGTCAAGCCTCCGGCGGCCAGACCATGCGCACGTGATCGATTCCCACAATATCGAAATTCTCACCCACCCGACTCCAACCCAGCTCTTCGTACCACTTCTCGAGATGTGCCTGGGCGTGCAATACGGCCGGCCGGTCCCCCAGAAATTGCCCCACTGCTTCCATCATCCGACTACCCAGTCCCTCTCCACGACGATCCTCGTCCACGGCCACACGACCCACCTTGATTGGATCTCGCTTCGTCAGGATTCGCGTCGTTCCCACCAACGAATCGTCGTCCCACATCAACAGGTGATGAGCATTCGGCTCCTCTTCGTCGACCTCGCATACCTCGGTGATCTTCTGCTCCACCACAAAGACCCGGCTTCGAAGCCAGAGCAATTGATGGAACTCTCCGAGGGCAAGTTCGTCGAAGGCCTTTATCTCAATGCGAAGGCTCATCTTGACTCCTCACTTCTCAACGGCCACCACCTTCTGGTCGATGGTCCCGAAAAGATTTTTTCCCCCTTCGTCCTCCATCTCGATCTGCACCCGGTCTCCGGGCGACATAAAGGGAGTGCGAAACTCACCGGTGTCGATCTTTTCGATCATGCGCTGTTCGGCCAGACAGGACGATCCGCTGGCGCGGTCCTTCGTGGACACCGTCCCGCTGCCCAGGATCGTTCCTGCCGTCAACGACCGCGTCTTGGAGCAATGCTCGATGAGATCGAAGAACGAAAAGTGCATCTCCGGCCCCGCCTCGGGCTCTCCGAAGACCTCTCCGTTATAGATGCTTCGAAGCGGCAGGTGCACACGGCCCCCCCTCCAGGCATCACCCAACTCGTCGGGCGTCACCGCAAAGGGCGAAAAGGCCGTCGCCGGCTTGGACTGGAAAAAGCCGAAGGACTTCGCCAGCTCGTCGGGGATCAGATTGCGAAAGGTGATATCGTTGAGCGCCACCACCAGGCGCACATACTGACCCGCCTCCTCTGCCTTCGTGCCCCTCGGCGTATCCCCCAGAATCACCGCCAGCTCGGCCTCGAAATCACATCCCCACTCCACATCGGGGACCTCGATATCCGCCGTGGGCCCCAGGAGCACTCCCGAGCCCCCTTGATAGACCAGCGGATCCGTCTCCAGAGTCTCTGGCGGCTCCGCCCCGCGGGCTTTGCGCACCAACACGATATGATTGATATAGGCCGACCCGTCGATCCACTCATAAGCTCTCGGTAGCGGTGCCGCGAGTTCATCGACGTCTACCGGCTGTCCATCCAACTCACCGGCGTCCAGTCCCTGGCTGATGGCCTTCAATTCGGGCTCCACTTCGTCCCACCGATCCAGGGCGTCCTGCATCGTCACCGCCACCTCGGTGGCCTCCACATAGACCGCGTTATCGCCTCGCACCACCACGAGCTTTCCGTCGCGAGTTCCATCATTGAGCGTTGCCAATTTCATCGCATCATCCTTGGGTTCATCTATTGCCAAATATTTCCCTGGTGATCCGTGCCAGTGGTTCTGACAGTCTCCAGGCGACACCGGAATATGCGGCATCCTCGCTCATCGTCAGCTACTGCCGATAGTATAGTGAGGACGCCTTTGTCTCCTCCCGGTTTAGTAACTCTCGGCAAAAGCGCGGTCAATCCACGACCACCACGACCTCGGCCTGTCCCGTATCGCATCCCGTGGCGCTACAACTCTGTTCTACCTCCAGAATATGCTGCCCCCCGCTGTCGACCTCGTACGCCACCGCCCGGTCATCGCCGTCTTGCTTCATCAGCGCCCGATCCTCGGCCAGCACGTCTCCCGTCGAGTCGAGGATGGTCAATATCGTCTCCAGACCGGCCTCGTTCTCCGTGACCACCGCCACCAGATCCCCTGGCGACAGGTTCAGAGAAAAATAATGCGTCTGCTGATCGGTCATCTCTTCGGCCGTGAAGGCACCAGTGATTCGCACCGGAGCGTCGATGGATGCCGCGGAACCCACCGTTGTATTTCCAGCGTCCAGCGCCGTCGTATTCGATACGCCTACGTCGAATTGATGAAGACGCACGTTGGAGCCGTACCCTGCTCCGCCGCGAAAGAAGGCGTCGCGAAACCAGAAGCCCTGCTCGGCGCCACTGCCGATGAAATAACCGGTGCTATGATCTCTGCTAAAGAGATTGGCCCCGGCCAGGGTACTTCCTCCGGCGAGCCCCCAGGAGGGGACGAAGCCGAGCTGTGAGGCGTCGCTTCCCGGCTCGAGAATCACCTGCGAACCACCGTCGAGCCACAACAGATGACCTGCCTGCACCAGACTTCTCACTTCCACCAGATCCCCGGGGTTCGAAAGCGAGATCTGCGCCTGCCCCCCGGAGCCCATCTCCTCCGTGGCCGGATCGGCATCCACGAGCGTAGCTGTATATCCGAACCCGGTCCCTCCGAAGGGGGCGTCGTCGTGGGCCTCCAGATTTCGAAGGTCCGACACCTCGATATCGAAGACCTGTGTTTGCCCCGCACCGGCGTCCACCCCCAGAATCACGCTCGCCACCCCCTCCACGGGAAGCACCACATAAGGCGTCAAAAAGCCCGTCTGCGGATCGCTCTCGGGCACCACCATCGCCGGCTGCAACTCATCATCCGCCTCGAGGGTCAGGCGCTTGAACTCACCGGGAGCAACGGAAATGCGAAAATAGTCGGAGTAGTAGTCGCCACTTCGCTCCACGATGGTCCCCTGAAACGACGCCTCTCCTGCGACGGACAACTCTTTCGGATTATCCTCCGACGTGGCCAGAATATCCGTGACGACCTCGTAGGCCGCTCCGTCTACGTGTTCCACCATATCGATGACCACCCAATACTCCCCGCCGCCCTGAAGGGCGACGTCGCGCTGCGGATCCAGCAGATCCTGGGACTGCCCGTTACTCTGGGCCACCAACTCCCCCTGCGCAGCGTCGAAGACATACACCCAGGGGTGCAACTCGCTGGGCTCAGGCAACTGCTGGGCCAACACCTCCAGGGCCACACTCGACGTCTCCGTGGGCGACACCTCGTAGACGTCGATCGCACCGTCATTGAGGGTCGAAGACGTTCGACCGGGAAATTCGAAGGAGTCCGTATCGGCCGCCACTTCCTCCAGCGAGATCTCGAAGGCAAAGCCGTATTCCTCGTCTTCTCCGCCCGGCGCGCGCACGCCCAGGACATAATCCCCTGCTCGGGGAGCAAAGAATTGGCGGCTGGTCCCCACACTCGGGGCCATGCGTCGCACAATGGAGTCACCGAAATACATCGATCCCGCCCCCGGCCCCTGCGGCGCAGTCAGCGAGACCGTTACATCCCCAAGCTCATCTTCCAGCTCCGATTCGGCGGCGATCATCGAGACCTCGATCAGTTGCCCCGCCGCGACTTCGATGGAGAAAAAATGCTCTCCACTATTGGCGAAACGCCCCCCGAAACTCTGTCCGTCGCCAAGCTCGGTGAGGTTGTCCTCGTTGCCGATCTGAGCCCCCACCCACACATCGAGCCCCTCAGCAAAGTCGTCACCTGGCTGGGGCTGTTGATTGGGGCCATTTTGATTCGACGCGTCACTGTCCGGACCGGCATCGCCGTTATGACCCGCATCGTCGTCGCCTTGATTGCCCACGGGGTCGCCGTTTCCACACCCGACAGCTACGCCCATCGAAAGCGCTCCCACCAGCACCCAAATTCGCCACCTCATATCGCACTCCTACGAAATGCCCGCGCCCAACTGACCTACCCTCCGAAG
>SLPW01000435.1 GCA_007131755.1 Myxococcales bacterium
CACAGGCGTCTCGGTCCTCATCACACTCCGGCTCGCCGGCCATACACTGGCCATCGGCGTCGCAATGGTGGTCGACACCGGGAGCTACGCAATCTGTATCGTCGGGAGGACAGGGGGAGCACAAATCACCGCACGCCAGTTCTTCACAGGCGTCGTAATCGGAGTCACCGGCGTCGGGATCGCCCGTATCCGGATCGCCGGCGTCGGGATCGCCCGTGTCGTCAGGTCCCGTATCGTCAATGGTACCCGTATCCTCGGTGCCGGCGTCGGGAGTCTCATCGTCCTGATTGTCATCTCCGACGCCGCTGGAAGTGTCGCCTCCACAGGCGATGCTCAATCCGAGCAAAGACATCATCGCCAAAATTGCCATCCATCGTCTCATCATCAACCTCTCCTGCTGAAATGAATTCAACACATTTATCGAACCTGACGATGGCGATGGTATCGAAAACGCAATCGATATTGAAGTTCTTATCTGTATCGGGGGGATCTTTCGATATTCGGCAACGTCAGCTGGTGGTAACGGCAAATATCGCATCTACTTCCGGAAGTCGTGGACTTTCTTCCGATTTCCGACTTCCGATTCCTCCTTTTCCTTTCTCATTTGTCCCTCGTAGGCGCCTATGATCATGAGGGACCGGGCAAGGGTTCGGCCTCGACCGCGTTTAGTTTTTCAACCGATCGACACGCCCTCACCGGTGGTTATGATGGTTCAAAGGCGCTCGAGATTGTAGAATCGCCCACCGACACATGAATCACCACCGGGAGACAGACATGAATAATACGATCCTTCAGGTCTTCGCCGGGTTGGGAGGAGCGGCCTTCGCCGCCTACGGTACCTACGCGGCGGTGACGTATATGCGCTATGGAAAGGCTTCGGCTCCCGACGGGAAGGCGTCGCCGCTCTACGAATTCATGCCCGAATTCGAGGTGCGAGACGTGCACCGACGTCGCGTCAGGGCCCCGGAGGACACGGCCTTTTCTGCGGCCTGCAACCTTCCCTCCGACGCCTCCCCGGTGGTGCGGGGATTATTCGGCTTGCGCGCGCTGCCGGCTAGACTGCTTGGGAGATATGAGGAACCGGAGCCGGCGCGACCGCTCGTGAGGATGATGGAGTCCTACGGATGGCGAATTCTGTCCATTCAACCCGGTCGCCACGTCGTGCTCGGGGCGATGGCCCAGCCATGGAGCGCCTCCGTGGACTTTCTGGGCGTAAACTCCGGGGGGTTTCGCGGCTTCAACGAGCCGGGCTATGCCAAGATCGCCTTTATGATCGAGGCTCATCCGGTGAGCGCCACCACTTCTGTATTGGGAGTGGAGACGCGGGTGACGACGACGGATCGAAAGAGTCGGGCCAAATTTCGCCGCTACTGGTCGTTGGTCTCCCCGGGAGTGGTGGCGATTCGCTACGAAATGCTGCGCCAGGCAAAGGCGGTGGCCGAACAGGGCTTGACCTCCAGACGCTTGATGCGTGCCCGGACCATGAGCTGAGCATAGGCTACGGCAATTCGACCCGTCTTGACCTTCCCGGTTCCGTGGTCCATGGTGGCGGGCCATTTCGGAATCCCCCTCGCCACAGCACCATCGCACAATGTCCATCAAGCTCGTATTTCTCGGAACCGGAAGCGGCAAACCGATGCCGCGCCGTAATGTCTCGTCCATGGCTCTCTTCCGCGAAGGAGAGCTCTTCTTATTCGATTGCGGGGAAGCGACGCAGATACAGCTTACGCGCTCCCAGCTTCGGCCCGGGGCGCTGGAGGCGATATTTCTGACCCATTTTCACGGCGATCACGTCAACGGCCTCCCCGGCCTGATCGGCTCGCTGACCTTGAATCAGCGCACGCGGCCGCTGGATATCATCGGCCCCCGGGGATTGAAGAAGTGGTTTCGCTGTCTGCACGATCTCCATATTTTGCGCCCCGGCTTTCCGGTGCGGATTCGGGAGGTCCAGGAATCCGGCCAGGTTTACGAAGGGGAGAATTTTCGCTTCCACACCGGACCCCTTCAACATCGGATTGCCACCTGGGGATATGCCCTGGAGGAAGAGGAACGGCCGGGGCGCTTTGATGTGGAGCGGGCAAAGGAGCTCGCCATTCCTCCCGGTCCGCTCTTCGGGCGCCTGCAGAGTGGACAGGCCGTGCAATTGGAGGACGGACGCACCATCGAGCCCGAAGACGTCCTGGGGCCGGCGCGACCGGGCCTGAAGATCGCCTACGTGACGGATACCATTCCCTGCGAATCTGCCGTGGAGCTGGCCCGGGACGCCGACGTGCTCATCCACGAGGCCACCTATCCGGCCGGAGAGGAGAAGCTCGCCCGTCAACGAGGCCACTCCACGGCGGCCGACGCCGCTCGCTGCGCCAAAAAGGCCAAAGCCCGACGCCTGATCATGACCCATATCTCCCAGAAATATCTCCACCTCGACGAATTCGTCGGCGGTGCGCGACAGATCTTCGCCAATACGGAGGCCGCCAGAGATTTTTCGACCTTCGAGATCAAGCGCAGAGATCGATAACGACGACTTCCGGGTACTGTCCGGCCCCGGCCCTGGCCCTGTCCCCGGCCCGGGCCTCAACGTTGCCCACAACTTGGAATGCTCGATCCCCGGCCCGGGCCCTGTCCCCGGCCCGGGCCCGAAGTAACCCTTGCCCATATCCTTGCCCCTGCTCGCAGGCTTGGAGTGGGAAAAGGCGGGCCGGGGCCAGGACCGGGGAGCTCGACGCCTTGCCGGGGAATGCAACGCCTATGCTGCGTTGTTTTTTGTCTACACTGGCCGCAGCCGGCTGTGGTTGTATGTTTTAGGGGCCGGCGCTAGGTTGGAAAGGCGCTGTCGAACACGTCATTTGACTACGGATCGCAACCATGCCGTCTCCTCAAAATCGCTGGAATTCGACCACCGTACTCACCGTGGCCACAGTCATTGTTGTGGCCTGTATGTTCATCCCCTTCGGCTATCTGATCGTATATCCCTTCCGCCTGTTCAACACCTTCGTCCACGAGGTGGGACATGCCGTGGCCGCAGTCATCACCGGGGGCTACGTGGAGAGCATGGTGGTCAATCTGGACACCAGCGGCTACGTGATCCGGCGCGGGGGATGGACCCCGCTGGTGGCATCGGCGGGATATATGGGCTCCATCTTGGCAGGCGCCGCGCTGTTGGTCGCCGGAAGAAAGAGGGAATGGACCCGTCCCGCTCTGATGGTACTGGGGGTGTCGACCCTTCTTGCCACGGCCATCTTCAGCGGCTCCGGCCAATCGCTGATGGCCTTTGCCGGCTTCGGGCTCGGCATCGCCCTGTTGGCCCTGGGAAGGGTGCAGGCAAAGCGCAAAAAGGCCAACGCACATACCGACGCTCTCGGCGCGGGACTCATCATCGCCACCTTAGGCTATGCCTGGTTTACCGACGGATTGCTGACCTGGGCCATCGGGCTGCTCATCGGCGGCGGGGTCCTGGTCATCGCCTTTTATGCAAGCTCGCTCATCCAGCATCTGACGGTGCTCTTTCTGGGCGTCCAATTGTCCATCGATGGCCTGGACAGCATTCAGGTCCTCTTTCGACTGACCACCTCCGGGCACGGCCACAACGACGCCGTCAATATGTCGGAGGCCGTCGGTCTGCCACCGGCGTTCTGGGCCTTTACGTGGGGGCTGATGGGGGTGATGGTCCTCGTCGGCGCCTTCTGGATGTTCTGGCGTCAGGAGCATCCCCGGAAACAATGAGGCCTGCCCCTTTGTTAACCCCCCTGGCCGAACCATATCGGGGTCTTCAGGACGGGATTTTCCATGGATGATATGAAAGAACGACTCATGCGCAGCGTGCGCGCAAACCTCAATCACCTGCTGGACAACGTACGCGATTTCGAGGAACGCGGCGGGTTTCGCTCCATCTTCGATCCCGACGCCGACGAGGGACGCCGCTTCGATGAGGGCTTCGAGGAGATCGGCGGCAACTCCAGGGCCTCCCATCCCCCGCCGACGTCGGCGGAGGACAAGACGATCCGCGACTACTACGCCAATCTGGAGATCCCCTACGGATCCGATCTGGACACGGTGACCAAAGCCTATCGCCGGCTGATGCGAAAATATCATCCCGATAACTTCGCCGACGATCCGGAAAAAGAGAAGATGGCCACCCGCCTGTCTCAGGATCTGTCCGTGGCCTACCGAAAAGTCAAATCCTATCTGGAGACGGGTCGCCACTGAGGCAGCAGTTTCTCAGCTCTCGTATCTCTCCACGATGCGGTCGATGAGCTCTTTGCTCTGTGCGCTGAGCCGGGTAAAAGCCACCCCCATCCCCTTATTTCCCTCCTCATTCTGCACCCGCACCACCTCCCCTTCGCCCTCGACGGTCTCCACGTCGTCGAGGATGACCGAAAATTTCAGATCTACCCGCGTGCCCACGGGAAGCGGCTTCTGAGAGCGGATGAACACTCCCCCCGGCGAGATGCTGGTGACGTATTCGGCGATATAATCGGCGATGCAGGCGAATTCGCCGTTGACCGGAATGCGCTCGTGATTGCGCCTTTCCTCGATGGCGCGCTCGTCGTCGAGGACCAGCGCCGTCCCCGCCCGCTGTCGTCTGTGTTCGTCGCTCATGGCTACACTCTCAATCGAAGAAAACGGTGGCCAGGAAGTAGTCGACCTGCATCTTACGAATCTGCCGACGCCGAAACCGATGGCGTCTTCCCCGGCGGGCCCATCGGCGAACTCGGCGTTCCACCGCCGGCTCTCGCGCAATCTTTCGATACCATTTGCGGGCCTCTCGGCGCCGACGCTGTCGATCCAGGGCCCAGGCCAGATAGACTCCCAACTCCGCTCGGCGCGCCGGCTCCTCGACCAGCTCCAGGGCCCGTCGAAACGCGCCCTCGGCGCGGCGGTTTCGGCCCACACGAATGGCGAGCAAACCGGCCAGAACGTGATGGGCCGAGCGTTGAGAGTCCAACGCCAGGGCATGCTCTACGGTGATGAGGATTCGCTCGTCATCCTCACCGGCCAGATCCAACTGATAGGCATGACGAAGGTGGTCGACGGCACGACCGGCGTGGGATTTCTCCCAGACACCGGCCACGGACAGAGGCCGCACACGACTGTCCAGTCCACCGCCTGTGCCGCGTCCGTCGGCGTGACGAAGGCATAGAGGCACAAACCAACGCCGCGCCACGGGAGCACGACCGGCGCCGACCCACAGGCGCCGTTGGGCCGGCTCGAATACCACGGCCGATACGTTGCTCCATCCGCTGAGGGGATGGCCCGATCCCTGGGGGCCGCTGGCCGTCATGGCCTCCAGGGCTCGGTAGACCGCGTCCTCACCGGCGGCGGTCCATCTCTTGGTCAGTTGATTCAGCGCCTTCTTACGCCTCTCGTGCCAGTGCCGGACACAATTGAACCGATCGTCGGCCACCAGGGCATCTCCCGCGGCGACGGCAAAGGGAGGCCGCCGGCGCAACTGGTGAGCTTCCACGGTCTCACCGGCCTCCAATATGGCACATCGCCCCGTGTCGCCCTCGCAGATCACGTAGCGCCAGGGCACCATCGGTGCGTGCTGACGCACGATGGAGGCCGCCTCCTCCACGGTATGGGCCCGGCTCAAGATCTGATGGGTGGGCCAGCCAAGGGTCGCCCCTCGCCAGTTGATGCTCGAGCCGGCACCGGGCTCGACGCTCACCGTCAATCCGGCGGCGTTCATCCCCGCTGGAAGCCCGGTCAAAAACCCCACCGACGAGACCAGCGCATAGGGAAGGCCACGGTCGGGATGCAAGAAAAACACCGCTCCCTTTCGATCCCATCGGTCGACGGCGGCGTTGTCCAACCAGCGCAGGTGAAGTGGTCCGCTGTGCTCGGTGGGCAGGACCACGGAGGCGGAACCGAAGAGCGGAGAGTGGCGACGGGCTCGACTTATGACGGCCCGAAGATTCTTCGAAGTGCTCTGGGCGCACAGACCCCAGACGTCCCACGCCAACTGGGCGGCCAGGATTTGATCCATATCGTAGCCACTTCCCTCGGCGAAAGCTCGCAACATCCCCAGATAGGACTCCGGAATCGCTGCGCGCATTCGATCCATCAGCCAGTGATCGACGATCCATCCGCCCATTCCAGACAGTGCCTGCGGGGCCGCAGCCCCGGCGGCGTCGGTACAAAAACGCTCCAAAAAGGGCAGCGCCCCCTCGCGCACTTCCGCGGCGCTTCGCCGGCCCAATTCGCGCATCATCGTCGCCGGAGCGCCGAAGAGGTTGGCGATGCTGAGATCACCCAGAGGGGTAGTAATCCTGCCCAGCGCCTGAGGGCCTTCGGGATAGACGGCGCAGGGCTCGACGTTGGCAGGTACCTCCCAGTCGTCGACGTTCCGGTCCTCGCCAGTCCACGAAGCCACATCAGCGGCGGCCTCCTCGACGCGAAGCTCTTCGTCGCTGGACTTGTCGATGCTCACCGGCCTCCCTCCCACTTTCGAAGACGTTGGGCAAAGGGCCCCGACAAATCACACCACTCGTCGATGATGCGCAGCGGCCCGCCGATTCCCTCCGTAGCGATGCTCTCCGAGATGGTCCTATTCATGGAAGATCCAAAAGACGGATGAAAAATTCACTCAACGACGATCTGGAACGCCCCGGGCTGCCAGCGGTGCTCTCCGTCGCTGGCCTCGAAACCGGAGGTGTCGTGAGGACCGGAGCAATGCAGGGCCGTCAACTCCCCATCGCCGGACTGCCCGGCGGCAGCACACCACTGGTGGATCTGTGTCAGCGGTGGTGACGGCTCCTCCTGATTTTGATTGTCCGCATCGTTTTGAGTGGGATCATTTTGACCCGCATCGTCTTGAGTCGGATCATTTTGACCCGCATCATTGTCGTCGTCGTTATGATCATCGTCGTCCTGCTCTCCCTCCTGGGACTCTACCTCTCCGACGGCACAGGCAGACGTCGACAGCGGAAAAGCCATGATCAGGACAATGGCGGCCAGGACGAAAATATTTGGAGAGCTTGGCATCAGAGATTCATCTCCTCCTTCCAGGGAGCGTGGCGGCCTTGATTATCCCTTACTCGTCGCGGAAAGGCAAAAGGAGGCGCAATGCCCGGGAGTGCCTAAATAGCACCTAGAAATGCTCCAACCCCTCGTCTCCCATCCGGGGAGTGAAGACGGTCTGGGTGACGAAGTCGTCGATGCCCCGCTGCCGAACCGGTTTTCCCAGCGCCCCCGGCCAGCCCGGAGCCAGCTCCTCTCGGTCCGCCTCCGAGAAGGCAAACTCCGGCTCCAGGTAGTCTCGTCCCGTCACGGCTTCCCATAGCGTATCGCTCCAGAGCTCGGCCAGATCGCTCCACAGGGGATCCGAGGAGGCCCATGAATCAGCCTCGGCGGCGTCGGCCCCCACGGCCCGCGTCAGCTTCCATCCATCATCGCCTTCATCGCCCAACTGCTCGAGCCAGGCCGTCATCCCCCGGGCCTCTTCGACGGCCGGCTCGACGCGCAAGACCCACTTTCTGGGCCCTTCGCCACTCTGAGCATCCCGTATGGCCTCGAGCCACAGCCCGGCGCCGTCGTCGAGGACCATGCGCAATACGACTCCCTCGGCGCTCCCCTCTTGCTCGCTCAAAAATGACAACTCCCAGCGGGCCTGTTCGACGCCGGGCTCCAGGCGAATCATCAGCGCATGGAGAGCTTCGTAGGTGACCAGATCATCCTGGCGCAGCGCCAGCGCATGCAGGGCGTGGAAGGTGGGATCCCATACCAATTGATGAAAGGCGTCGTCGTCGACGCTCCAGACATCGAAGAGGGTCGCCGGGCGCAGCTCGGGACTGACCGACAACGTCGCCGGCTTTCGCGGAGTCCATTCTTCCCAGAAGGCCCGCTCTTCCGCTCCTATGCCCATCAGCCCCCCGCCGGGATCGATGGCCCCCGAGCGAGGGTCGGGCGTCGAGGTGCAGGCGCTGACCAATACCAGCGCTGCCAGAGCCGTCTTAATCCGAATCATCGAGATGTACTCCCACAATAATGCCCAGCGTCTGGCGCCGGAAATCGTCGCCGATGCCGAATTCCTGGGTATGCAGGCTGTAGCGGATTTCGATCTCCCAGGGAGCGACGATCTGGCGATTGAGGGCGGCGACGAAGATATTTCGGTGATCGTCGTCGAGCATGAAGGTATCGTCGATGCGCACCGGATCTTCGTAATTGGTGCGCTGAACCTCGACGCGAGTGGACAAGAAGATGTCCCACAACGTGGGCGTGGTCAAGCGAGCCTCCACTCCGCGCCGACCCATTTGCTGTCCGTAGGAATTGGAGCGATTCTGCGCCTGTTGAAGACGAAGCTGGGCGTGGACCCGGCGCTGATACCGGGTGGTCAGGCGAAGGACGTCGAAGTGATCGCGGCGCCAGGTGTCCGGAGAGATGGTGATCAGATCCTCGTCGCGCACCAACGCCCGGGTATCGAAGGCCCGGCGGCTTCGCCCCCAGGATGCGTCGACGGCCAGATCCTCTCGGATCACCCATCGCAGCCCGAAGCGAAGCTGCGGGCCCGAATGGCCGGCATCGGGAGCGGGCTTAAAGGCCAGAAAGCGCCAGCCCCCGTCGGCCCACAGGTGCACCGGCCCTGGCGAGGCGCCAAGCCGAATCGTTGCCCCTCCGCGGGTATAATCACGGCGCGATCGCCGCTCCGTGCGGTCCTTTAGATCGAGGAGAAGTTGTGTCGACCAGGAGTCTGCAGGCCACCAGGTGCCCTGAGCGGCCACCTCGTTGAGGATGATATTGGCCTCCGGTTCGCGGTGAAAAAATTTGCCCCCCTGGTATATGGTGGCCGATAGTCGTCCCGAGTCGCCCACGGGGCTGAGCAATTCCCCGCCGGCGAGGTAGCGCATCGCCGCCGACCCGTCCCCGTCGTGGGCCTGAAGTCGATGGGGATTGTCGTCGTACTCCACTCCCCACCGAAGGTGAGCCGTCCACTCCGGCTCCCCATCCTGCGCACCGGCGACGCCGGAGTCGACGACGAGCACCAGGACTGCACCGATCAACGCCACCGCCATACGCTTCAGGACAAGGCCGACTTTTTTGCCCACCATGGATTGACGCCGAATATTCATATGGGAATTCTTTCGCCTCTTCTTCAACGCCACCGACAGCTAAGAGTGACCATGATTGCACTTATATTTCAATCTCTTTTCCACCGCCGACTCTTCTCGGCGTCGCTGCTCTTCCTCGCCATCGTCATGGCCACCGGATGTAGCTCCACCTCCGCGGTGGAACGCCCCGATGATGCCCTGGATGACGCCGAAGCGCTGCGCGACGCCATCGACGCCCGCCTCGAGGCCGTCGACGACGCCCGCTTTCGCGACGTCACCCTGGAGTATTTCGGCGATGGGGAGCGGGTGCGGGTGCGCCAACTCCTTCTCGTGCAGCGCCCCGACAAATTGCGCGTCCAGACCCGACTTCCCGGCAGTGACGAGATCATGAGCCTTCTGGTCAGCGATGGACAGACCTTTTCCCTCCACGAACGAGACGAGAATAATTATTATACTGGCGCACCGACGCGGGAAAATATCAATCGCCTCCTGCCCGTCGATCTCTCCGGTCGCGACGTGGTCCACGTGATGCTCGGCGGCGCTCCCTGGGATCGATTCGATATGGAGACGAATTCGCCCACCCTGCAGTGGGACCTGGAACGCGGCAAATACCGCTATACTGTGGACCGGGACAACGGAAACGAACTCGCCATGTACGTTCGCCACGACGACTTCGCCGTCGTCGAGGTCCTGGAGACCGATCCCGATGGCGAGATGGTCTACTCCTACCTCACCAGAAGTTGGGAGGACGTCGGTCCTCTGGAACTTCCCTCCTATCAGCGCTTTCAGTGGCCCGAGCGCGATCTGGACTTCTCCCTCGACGTCTCCCGAACGGAGATCAACGTCGGCTTCGACGCCAACCTATTCGAATTTGCGCCCCCGCCGGGCAGCACGGTCATCACCGTGGACTCGTCGTCGTAGCCCCCCCTGACTTGACCGACACTGGTCAAAGAGGACATAAAAGCGTAACTATAAGTTACGCGCAGACCGGGGGGCTGTCCCGCGGCCAACGATGGCCCAGGCTCACCACGCACCGGCTGAAGGAACGTCCGTTCCATGATCAACGACAAACAACTGATATCGAAATTGATGGCGTCCAACCTCATCGACCAGAAGGTGCTCCGTCAGGGGCTCGCCCTGGCGAAGAGACAGAAGAGAACTCTCTATGAAGCCCTGACCCTCTCTCAGCTCGTCGACGAGCAGGTCCTGGTGGAGGTGGCATCGAATATCCTCAACGTCCCCTCCGTACGCCTGACGGAAGTGAAGATCGACGAGACCACGGCGCAGATGGTCTCCAGCGAAATGGCGACGAAGACAAAGGCGATCCCCCTGGAGCTGATCGACGACGCCGGCGTACAAGTGCTCAGACTTGCCATGAGCGATCCCATCGACGTGATGGCCATGGACGAGGTGGCCAGCCATACGGGCGTCAATATTCAACCCCTTCTGGCCGGCCCCGCCGATATCGCCGCTGCCATCGAACGGATCTATGGCGTGGAAGAACCAGCCATCGCCCTCGAGGAAGTGGTCAGCGAGGTGGAACTCATCGAACTCGACGATGAGCTCCTCGAGCTCGACGACATCATCGACGACGCCATCATCAATTGGGGGGATGACGGCGAATCGGAAGAGTTGGAATATGACGACCTGGACGTTGATGCCGGCATTTTCGCGCAAGACGACTTCGACTTCAGCGCTGACGAGGAGATCTATTCTGGCGCCGATGTCGATCCGGGAAGTGACGATCTTCTCGTCGAGGAACTCGTCGACGGTGACCCGGTCGAAGCGGAAACGCCGACGAGTCTGGAGCAAGACGAAGATAGCTGGGCCTTGATGTTCGACGAATCCGGAAAGGCCGTCGATATCAACTCTTCGCAGTCTGGAGGCGAGGCCGTTTCGCTGCCTCCGCATCTGGAGCGGATGGACGCCTCGAAGACACAGATCGGCAGTCCGGCTCAGATCGGACGCCTTGCCAACAACGATGCTCTGAGCGAGGAACCGGAGGCCGACCCCGACGGGATCGACGACGACGGCGACGAGATTCAAACCGCCTCCGCCGTGGAAAGTGAGCCCTGGGAGATCGAGGAGCTCGACGCCGACTCGACGCCCGACGAAGCTGCCGATGAACCACAGCCACAAGAGGACGAAGCACAAGACGACGAAGCACAAGAGGTGCACGAAGAAAAAGAGCCGCAAAAAAGGGAGGCCGAGAACAAACGAGTCGTCCCCAGCAACATCCGCGACTTGCTCAATAAAAAGCAGAACAAAAGCGACGAGAGCTCCGATGACGGCGATGAATCGAGCGACACCCCCTCCGCTCTGGGACGCATCGAGGTCAAGAAGGTGGCCGTACCGGCCTCTTCTTTCAAAGGGGTCATCGAAAAGCGCTCCGACCTCGACAAAGAGCCAGGAAATGACTCACTCCCCATCGAGTCACGCACCCGGGAGATGCCCGGCGGAAAATTGGCCGACCTCGCCAGAAAAAGCACCGACAAAGAAGAGTCGCCGACGGTCAAACTCCCCGACGACGTCGACAGCCATCGACTCCTGAAGGGGCTCATCGAATTATTGATCGACCGCAAGGTGGTGAGCGCCGAAGAGATCAACACCCTGGTGGAAGAGATGGAGTGAGCTCGAGGGCAGCATATTTCCAAAACGCTCCACCGGCTCGGCCTATCCTCGACCGTGCCGAATCCAGGGCAGCGCGACGACTCCCAAAACCTCGCGTAGCGATCATTTACACCCCTTTACCTCCCTCGACAATTTTCGCCTCTTTCTGATACTAATCCTTGCGTGAATTTTCAGGCGGAGAACTCGCGAAGGAGCGAGCGTCGTGGGCAAGGAGGCTCCCGCAGGCGATGCTGGAAGCATCTTCGAGGACAGCCGACGCAGCCCACGCCGTTCGCAACGAGCGAGAATCCGTCTGAGATTTCATGCAAGGATTAATAGTTTCGCTCCCCGCTCGAATCCAATGGGCGGAATACTGAGGCGAAGTTTTCCGGCCGGCGAGAGGCGTCTTTCCCTATATTGCCAGGGATCGACTCCTACTCGTCACAGCACAATAAGGGCACCAAGTGAGTACCGACGTCATCGCCCCGGGAGCCAATATACTGGTGCGCGACGCCGCCTGGCGTGTTCGGCGCGTCGACCGCACCTCCACGGGCAGCCAGGCCTATCACGTCACGGGGGTCTCCGAGATTGTACGCGACAAAGAGGCCATCTTCCTCGAGGAATACGAGGAGTCCATCGAAGTCCTGGATCCCAGGACGACACAGCTCGTCCCCGATCGATCGAGCAACTTCCAGGCGTCCCTCTTATATCTGGAGAGCCGCCTTCGACGCGTAGCGCCCACGGACGACAAGCTCTACGTCGGTCCTTCGGCGGCCATGGATCTGCTCGATTATCAGCTCGAGCCGGCCGCCCAGACTCTGGAGAAGCCACGGCAACGCATCCTCATCGCCGACGCCGTAGGCCTCGGAAAGACGCTGGAGGCCGGCATCCTGCTCAGCGAGCTCATCGCTCGCGGAAAGGCAAAGCGCATCCTGGTCGTCGCCGTTAAGAGCATGCTCACCCAATTCCAAAAGGAGTTGTGGAGCCGCTTTACCATCCCGCTCGTGCGCCTCGACTCGGTGGGCCTTCAGCGCATTCGCCGCAGAATCCCCACCAACCAGAACCCCTTCTATCATTACGACAAGTCCATCATCTCCGTGGACACCCTCAAACAGAATAACGAATTTCGCACCTATCTCGAGGACGCTCACTGGGACGTCATCGTCATCGACGAGGCCCATAACGTGGCCGTCCGCGGAAAGAAGAAGAGCCAGCGCGCCAGATTGGCCCAACTTCTCTCACACCGCTCGGACAGCCTCATCATGCTCTCCGCCACCCCGCACGACGGGAAGGCTCGAAGCTTCGCGAGCCTGATGAATATGCTCGACCCCACGGCCATCGCCGACGAGGACAACTACACCCCCGACGATATCGACGGGCTCTTCATCCGCCGCTTCAAAAAAGATATCGAAGACCAGGTCCAGCAGAACTTCCCGACCCGAAAGATCGCTCGCGCCCCCGCTCAGGCTTCGCCGCCGGAAGAGGCGCTCTTCGACACCTTCACGAATCTCGAATTCGACGCCATCGGCCGCGGCGGTGGCAATATGCTCTTCAAGACCACCCTGGAGAAGGCATTATTATCGAGCCCGGCGGCCTGCATCGAGACCATCGACAACCGACTGAAGCGCATCGAGAAGACCGTCGACCCGACCCGCTACAACGATGACGTCCAAAGCCTCCGAAGACTCAGAGATCACCTCGTCGACGTCGGCCCCGAGGACTTCGCAAAATTCCAAAAGCTCGTCGACGAATTGCGAGACGACAACTCCCCCTTCTACTTCACCGGACATTTTCGCGACGACCGGCTCGTCATCTTCACCGAGCGCATCGAGACCATGAATTGGCTCGCCGAGCACCTGCCCCGTGCACTCGATCTCGACGAGAAAAAGGTCGAAACCCTCCACGGGGGCATGAACGACATCGACCAACAGCGTATCGTCGAGGACTTCGGCAAAGAGCAGGCCGATATTCGCCTGCTCATCGCCTCCGACGTCGCCAGCGAGGGAATCAACCTCCACTACCTATGCCATCGGCTCATCCACTTCGATATCCCCTGGTCTCTGATGGTCTTCCAGCAGCGAAACGGGCGTATCGACCGCTACGGCCAGACCGAAACTCCTCATATCGCCTACTTCTACACGGAGTCCGAAAACGAAGAGATCCGCGGCGACACCCGCATCCTGGAGTTGTTGATCGAAAAAGATCAGCAGGCCACGGAAAATATCGGCGACCCCAGCGCGCTCATGGGCGTCTACGATATCGACGAGGAGGAGGCGAAGACCGCCGCCGCCATCGAACAAGACATAAGCCCCTCGGCCTTCGAAAAAGAGCTTGGCGAGATCGATCTGATGAGCCTGATGCTCGGCGACGCCGAACTGAGCGCCACAGACGACCGCCCCGAAATCGGCGGGCTCCCCGGGCTCTACGACGACGACTTCGATTATCTGACCAGCGCCCTGGACCTCCTTCGCCAGGACCGCCCCATGGACGTCGACGTCGACGAGGAGCGCCGACGCGTCGCCTTCGAGATCCCCGAAGACCTGGAGCGCCGCTTCCAATATCTACCCGACGAGGTGATCCCCGACTCCCGGCGTCTGATCTTGTCCGCCGACACGGACGCCATGCAAAAGGCCATCGCCGAAGCCCGTGGCGAGGAGAGCGCCTGGCCGGCCGTCCACTATCTGTGGCGGCTCCACCCTGCGCTCCAGTGGATTGATGACCGCATGGAGGCCAACTTCGGCCGCCACACCGCGCCGGTCCTCGTCGTCGACGAGGGGCTCGCCAGCGACGAATCTCTCTTTCTCGTAAGCGGCCTCATCCCCAACCAGAAGAGCCAACCCCTCATTCACCGCTGGTTCGGCGCTCTCTTCTCCGGCGACGAACTCGTCGAACTGCTCCCCTTCGACGAGGTGCGCAAGCGCACGGGGCTCGGCAACAAACGCCTCCCGAACCGCCTCCCGGAGATCGACACCGACGCCCTCTCCGAGCTATTGCCCCCGGCCGTGGAGGCCACCCGAGCGCGCATGGTCGAACTTCGCGACGACTTCGAGGACGCGATCAACCCCCGACTCCAGCGCGAACTCGACCGCCTCGAAGAACTCAAAGAGCGCCAGCTTCGCTTCGCTCAGGAGCAATTCGAATCCGACGGCAAACGCGAGGATTTGGATCGGAAGAGACGAGCCATCGACGCCATCTTCGACGAGTACTTCCAATGGGTCGAACACACCATGACCACCGAGCCCGTGCCCTTCATTCAGATCGTCGCCGCCCTGACCCCCGCTGACCGGAGCCGATAACATCCCTTTTATCGTCAAGAAAATAGAGCCTATCCCATGATCGGAATCGAAAACGTCAACGAGTTCTACACCACTCATTACCTGGAAGCGATTCTCCGGGGTGACCTCAAAAAAACGGTCTTCAAAGAGTGGTCCGACGCCGCCCGCGAGACCGACGAGCGCCCACCTCACCAGAAGCTCAGACGCCTGAGCGCCGACTTCTTCGAATTCCGGGCCGAGCTACAACGAGAAGAGGACCCGCAAGAGCGTCGAGCCCTCCACCACCGCTTCGCCGCACATCTCCTCCACGCCCTGGGCTACGACCCACAGCCTCGATCCCACACCGTCGAAGACGGCACCATCCCCACCATCGCCGACGTCCACCGCCCCGACGGAGCACCACTTCTGTGGGCCATCCAGGCCACCGACACCGTCGCCGACGCACCGGAAGACCCCCTCAATCTCGCGATCTATCACGACAGCGCGGAACAGTCCGGTGCAGCGACCCGGCACGAAAACCCTTCCCCAGCTTTGACTGGGGAAGTGGCCGCGAGCCAGAGCGCCCGCGATAGCGGGTCGCGCGAGCGGTCGATGGGGCATCCTCGCAAACCCACTGAGGGGGCTTCCGATCCAGCCACCATCGCCGACCTCATCTCCCAAAAGATCTTCACCCGCCCCGAACCCCCGCGCTTCATCCTCGTCGTCGGCCAGTCCCACCTCCTCCTCATCGACCGCAGCAAGTGGATGGAGAAGCGGCTTTTGCGCTTCGATCTCACCGAGATCCTGGGCCGCAAAGACACGGACACCCTCAAGATCACCGCTGCCCTTCTCGGCCGCCCCCAGATCGCCGGAGACGGCGACCAGTCGCTCCTCGACACTCTGGACGACAGCTCCCACAAACACGCCTTCGCTGTGAGCGAAGACCTCAAATACGCCCTCCGTGAGTCCATAGAGCTCATCGGCAACGAGGCGCTCCACCACATCCGAGAGGAGTGGTCGCCAAAGAAGCGCCGCGAGCTCATGGACGACCCGGACTTCGAACAGCAACTCACCCGCGAATGTCTGCGGTTTATGTATCGCATCCTATTCTTATTCTATATCGAGGCACGACCCGAGCTCGGCTACGCCCCCATGGGCAACGACGCCTACCGAATGGGCTATAGCCTGGAGTCACTTCGCGATCTGGAGATGGTGGACCTCACCACCGACGAGTCATTAAACGGCTACTTCCTCGACGACTCCCTTCGCCTTCTCTTCAAGATGTACTTCCAGGGCGCCGCCCCCCGCCAGCAACAAGACCTGACGGGCCTTCAGGAGCGTCATCGCGAATCACTCCACGGGGTCTTCGAGCTGCCCCGCCTCAAATCGGAGCTCTTCGATCCCCAGCACACACCAATCCTCGACGACCTTCGCCTTCGCAACAAAATCACCCAGAAGATCATCGAACTCATGAGCCTCTCCCGCCCGGCGGGCCGAAGAAAGCGCCGAGGTCGCATCTCCTACGCCCAACTCGGCATCAACCAGCTCGGCGCAGTCTACGAGGCCCTGCTCTCCTACCGGGGCTTCGTCGCCACGGAAGACCTCTACGAGGTAAAACCCAAAAAGGGCGACTACGACGTCCTCGACACCGGCTATTTCGTCACCGCCGACGAACTCGACCGCTACGACGAAAAAAAGGAGATCGTCTACGACAAAGACGGCAACCTCCTCTGCCACCAACAGGGCTCCTTCATCTACCGACTCGCCGGCCGCGACCGCGAACAATCGGCGAGCTACTACACCCCCGAAGTCCTCA
>SLPW01000479.1 GCA_007131755.1 Myxococcales bacterium
CAACCATTTCCCTCCGGAGGGAGGAGGAAAACCCGGAAAAAACAACAACAAAGGACGGGCCTGGGCGAGGGCCGGGGCCCGGGCCTGGGAACAACAACCGACGGAAACCGATCACACCCCGAGCTGGTGGCCTCCAAAGCCCGATCAACCCACCACGTCCTGAAGGGAGCGCAAGAAGCGCTTTCCCGCCCGGCCCAGGGGACGGTCGCTTCGGTGTACTGCGGCGGGGATGAACTCATAGCGCGAATCCTCCAGATAGGGGATCTCCACCAGCAGACCCTGCTCCAACTCCCGGCGGACCAGATCGAGGGGCATCCATCCGAAGCCGAGTCCGGCGATGAGGGCTGCCTTTTTGGCGTGGAAGTCGCTCAGGTAAAAGACCCGGGGCCCCCCGAACATGCGAACGTCATCATGGCGAGCGCTGGGGCTGGAGTCCTGAATGGTGAGCTCCACATACTCCTGCAGACCCGGTCGATCGATGGGCTCCGAGGGGTCGACGTGGGCCAGGGGGTGCTCGGCGCTGCACAGCAGAACCACCTCCACCGGCCCCAGGGCGGTGGCCCGCAGGTTCGGCGCCGGTTCGTAATCCTTGACGACCATGATGTCGGCGTCGTCCGTGTCGAAACGGAATTGCACTCCACCGAGAAATTCCATCTTCACCTGCACCCGGGTGGGGATGGTCTCGGCGGCGAATTGCTGAAGGACTCCCAGAATGGGCTCGATGGGAAGGATGCCGTCGATGATCACCTCCAAGCGTGCCTCCCAGCCGCCTTTTAACTCCGAGGCCAGGGTCTCCAGACGGCGGGCGCGGTGCAACAGCGCTCGGCCCTCGTCGAGGATCACCGAGCCGGCCGCCGTCAGCGTTGCCCGGTGGCCACTTCGGTCGAAGACCTCCACGCCGAGACCCTCCTCGAGCTTTGCGACGGCATAGCTTATCGCCGACTGCGTGCGGTGCAGCCTGCGCGCAGCTCCGGCGAAGGTGCCGGCGTCGACGATGGCCTCCAATACTTCCAGAGAGTCGAGATCGAAATGCATGGGGGGTCTCCTTCGAGACGAAGGTTCGGGTCATCCGCGGCGGTCGGTTGCGGGGTGTCCCGCAGGAACGGCTTGTCCTTCCGAGGATGTCACGCGTTGTCCAGCGTGACGTGGAAAGCCACGCGGCCTATGGCCCGTGGGAACGAAGGTTCGGGTCATCTGTGGCGGTCGGTTGCGGGGGGGTTGACGATTCGGGGGTATGACGACGAACCGGTCGATATGTGCCGGTAACCCGTCGCCCATCACGGGCCAAAGGCCGCGTGGCTATTCATGTCGGCCGCCTACAACGCGGCCGAAATCCTCGGCAGCCAAGGCTTGCCTGCGGTTGTCCGTTGATTGCCTCCACGACGTGGGTTGGTTCTAGAACGTCGCATATTCCAAGTCCATCGAAAAATTCGATGGTCTTACCCGTAAAAACCTTGTTTGAGTTGATGGACAGGGTCGCTACTCTCGGGGATACGACGACAGAGACTCCCAAAAAAAGGAGAGCGGCGATGTATTTCAAACGTGGAATCACCACTCGGCAGGCACATGTGGATATCCCGGAGGGGACAGTAGAAGAGGAGTTCGCCCGGGAGGGGTTCTCCGGGCGGGCGAGCCACCTGTATCGAAAGGAGGCGCCCCTGTTGTGGTCCGAGATCGAAGGGGATCTCAGGCCTCACGCCCTGGAGCTGGAGGAGCTGCCCGGGTTGGGTGGTGCGGATTATCTCGAGGGCCGAGTGCCCTTCTTGCGAAATAGCGACGCCAAGTTGTCCATGGCCCGCGTGGTGCGACCCATGGACTACGATTTTCGCAACGCCGACGGCGATGAGACGCTCTTCGTACACACCGGCCAGGGCCGAATCGAGACCACCTTCGGGCCCCTGGAGTACGAGACCGGCGACTACCTGGTGCTCCCCCGCGGAACCTCCTATCGGCTCGACCCCTCGGAGCCGACGGAGTTGTTGATCATCGAGACTGCCGGAGAGGTGACGATCCCCGACCGAGGTCTACTGGGACATCACGCCCTCTTCGATCCGGACGTCATCGAGGTGCCCCATCCCCAGGCGCGAGAGCGCGAGGTGGAGGACGGCAAATGGCGGTTGAAGATCAAGCGTCAGGACCGGATCACCACCGTCACCTACGACCACGACCCGATGAATGTAGTGGGCTGGAAGGGGGATCTGACCGTGTGGCAGCTCAATATTCGGGATATACGTCCCATCTCCTGTGACCGCTATCACCTTCCGCCCACGGCGCACGCAACCTTCGTGGCCCGCGACGTGGTGATCGCCACGTTCCTGCCCCGGCCGCTGGAAAACGGTGATCCCGGAGCCCTGAAAGTACCCTTTTATCACGCCAATACGGATTACGACGAAGTCTTGTTCTACCACGACGGAGACTTCTTCAGCCGGGAAGGGATCGAGCCCGGGATGGTGACCTTCCATCCACAGGGCCTGCCTCACGGACCCCATCCGAAGGCCATCGAGGCCGCCAAGAATAAAACCCGCACCGAGGAAAAAGCGGTCATGATCGACACTCGCCGCCCTCTGGAATTGACGGAGGCGGCGAAGGGAGTATCCCAGCCCGATTATTGGAGCTCCTGGAGCCGTTGAAGGTCCATTCACCGAATACCCAATACCCAGCACCCAGCACCCAGCACCAAACACTCGCCAAAAGGAGAATTGCGATGACTGAACAGACGCAGGAGAACCCTCTCAATATTCGCGGAATCGATTTCGTGGAGTTTACGGGAGAAGAGCCGGAACTCTTCGACGAGCTCTTCGTGGCCCTGGGCTTTTCGATGGTCGGCCGCCATCGTTCGGCAACCGTGGACTATTACAACCAGAACGATATTCACTTTCTGGTCAACCGAAAGGACGAGGGGTTTGCGGCGAATTTTCGCGGCCAGCACGGGCCCTCGATCTGCTCCATGGGCCTTCGGGTGGACGACGCGAAGTTCGCCCTCGAGGAGGCCCTTCGCCGAGGGGCGAAGAGGGTCGAGCCCGACGCCGGGATGGACCTGGACCTTCCCGCCATCTACGGAATCGGCGACAGCCTGATCTACTTCGTGGATCGCTTCGGCGACGAGGGAAGCCTCTTCGAGAGCTTCTTCGAGCCTCTGGAGGAGCCGAAGATGGTGGAGCCCAAGGGCTTTTTGTATATCGACCACCTGACGAATAACGTCCACAAGGGACGCAAGGAGGTCTGGGCCGACTTCTACAAGGATATCTTCGGGTTCAAGGAGATTCGCTTCTTCGACATCAAGGGCGAGAAGACGGGTCTTACCTCCTATGCCCTGCAGTCGCCCTGCGGGACGTTTTCACTTCCCATTAACGAGGGAGACGACGAAAAATCGCAGATCGAGGAGTATCTGCGAGACTATAATGGCGAGGGGATCCAGCACCTGGCCCTGTTGACGGGCGACCTCCTGGAGAGCCTGGACAAGATGGAGGGTGGCCCCATCGAAACTCTGGACATCGACGACGAGTACTACGACGAGGTCTTCGACCGAGTCCCGAATGTGGTGGAGGACCACGACCGCATTCGCCATCACGACGTATTGGTCGATGGAGATGAGGAGGGCTATCTGCTGCAGATCTTCACCAAGAATATCATCGGCCCCATCTTCTTCGAGCTCATCCAGCGCAAGAATCACCGCTCATTCGGAGAGGGCAATTTTACGGCTCTATTCAAGTCCATCGAGCGCGATCAACAGCGTCGGGGAGTGCTGGACTGAAAGTGGCGAAAGTGCGAGGGAGCGCGGCCGGCCTGGCCGCAGGAGCGGGCGGACCGCGCTCCCAGGAGCGGTGCACGAGGGAGCGCGGCCGGCCTGGCCGCAGATGGGAGCGGAGGTGGTGGGGAGTAAGGAAGGGCAGCCGTTCAGGCGGCGACCACATCAGGCGTAAGCGTGGCCAGACGCACAGTATTGCGTCCGCTTTCTTTGGCTCTGTACAGCGCCTCGTCGGCAGCTCCGTAGAGACGTTTTGGTTCCAGGTCCGCCAGGTCGGCGCCGCCGGCGATTCCGATGGAGATGGTGATCTCAATGGTGGAATCATCGCTGTCGTCGTCGGGATAGACGGCGATTTCGAGTTCTTCGACGGCTCTTCGAAGTCGTTGTCCCACCTGCAGGGCCTGTTCCTCGCTCAGATCTGACAAAAGGGCGGCGAATTCCTCACCGCCGACGCGATACAAAAACTCATCGGATCGCAGTTGTGAGCACATCACCTGTGCCACCCGGGCCAATACGCGGTCTCCCACCAGATGTCCGTAGGTATCGTTGACCTTCTTGAAGTGGTCGAGGTCGATGATCAGCACGTAAAGGGAATGATCGTCTCGCAGGGTGTGGCGCCATCTCTGTTCGATATCTTCCCAGAAGCGGCGGGCGTTGAACAATCCCGTCAACTCGTCTCGGGTCGCCAACTTTTCGAGGCGGCGCATGACCCGTTGCAACTGTTCCCACTGCTTTCCCATATGAAAGCCCACGGTGGAGAAGACCACCATGGTCGGTACCAATAGATAGGCCATCAGCAGAGGAGACTCTTCGATCGCCCGAGCAGGAGACAGGCCTGCGATCCACTGAATCAGCAGCCATCCCAGCGGCGCCCCCAGAGACAACAGCGCTCCCACCAGGGCGAAGACAAACCGCTGATTGGAACGCTGGGAGTTGAGCATCGTCA
>SLPW01000548.1 GCA_007131755.1 Myxococcales bacterium
AGAGATTCATCGCTTACTGGGAGAGGATAAGGCCGGCGGGGTGAGGGGAGCAAGGAAAACCGTCTAATCTGCCTCGGTAATGGACCTACTCCAGGCTACTCTTGGCGCGATGATAGGCGTCGGCGAGCATGTCGTCCGTTGCGAAGACATCGACGACTTCAGGGGCGGTCAACAAACACTCCAACCAGTGATGGAGCACCTGGGAGTCGCGTGAGACCGGGTTTTCGAGGACTGTCTTCGTCAGGCGTTCCACGAGCCGGTCACGAGCGAGCTGACTGTCCAGGGTCAGCTCCATGAGCTCCTGGTCGTATAGTTGTTGTAAGAAGTTGCGCGCCAGGTCATAGACGGCCTGCCAGGGAGCGTCGTCGCCTCGGCGGTCGGGTTGCACATCGGGGGACGAATTCTGTGACGTTGCCACGCCCTTGCCATCGTCGTCGGTTTCGAGCTCGGCGTCGTAGCCGGTGTCGGGACCGACGAAGAATTTGCTCAGGCCGCTGATGGTGGCGTCCTCCTCGGCATAGTCGAAGGAGGCGAAGGCGAAATTGGGAAGCTCGACGAGGTGTGCGAGCTCAGCGGCGTTGTCGGCCATGGCTTGCCAGGAGACGCCGGCGGGCCCGGTGTATAATAGGGATTCGAATTCGGAGGCCGGGACACCGAAGAGGTCGGCCGCTTCGGTGGGGTCCGCGCCTTCACAGACGAATTCATCGACCATCCAGATACACTCGTATTGGAACCAGGCCTTGCCGTCGCGATGGACGCAAAAAGACCACAGGCGCTCGTCGGCATAATAATAATAGACCAGAAGGCCCGGTGAGTTCTGTAGGGCCTTGGCGCTGAGGCCGTTTCTGGCGAGGTGGGCCCAGTCGGGAAAGACCTGGACCCAGTGGCCGCGGGGGGGCAGGACATAGCCGGCCAATTCGTTGTCCTGCAGCCATTGGATGCCAATGTTTCGGTCGTCGGAACGAAAATAGACGCTTTCGCTGATTTCGGTCATAGATGGGTGTCGGGTGCTTGGTGTTGGGTGCTTGGTACCGTATGTGGGGGCTCAGGGGAGTCGTTTCCAGTTCGAACGGGGGATGTCCCGGGACTGCGCCGGGGGAGTGTTGGCGATGATATAGACGGCGCGACGATTGCGTTTCTCTTCGGTTTGATCCGGAGTGTCAACGGCCAGAACCTCTTGTCCGAATCCCTGGTAGTAGATCGGGATGTCAACGCCTTGTTGGCGAAACCACTGTGCGATGGAGCGTGCGCGGCGTTCGCTGAGGACGAGGTTGTTCTGCGCAGATCCGACGGTGTCGGTATACCCGGCGACATAAAGCCTGAGCTCGGAGCGAAATTCCTCATGCTCGTCGAGAATATCGCCGATCTTGCCGAAGGTGGTCCTCAACTTGTGGATGTCGTCGGTGTCGATGGTGGCGGAACCTGTTTCAAAACTAATGATCTGTTCGGGGATGCGCACCTGAATGGGCTGAATGGTGTGTCGATACCAGCTTCCATGGCGGTCATGAAATTCGATCTGTAATTGGGAGACCTCGTCGACCTCCTCTTGCCACTGCACTTCAATGCGTCCGGACTGTCCGTTCATGGGGCGTGTTTCGTCGACGGCGGGTTGGTCGTCACCGTCTGTGATACGCAACTGAAGGCTTTCGACCGGCTGGTGAGCGTAGACAGGAACGGTTCGCGCGCCGAGATCGACCTCGTCGCGCAAGAGATCGACGGTGAACTCCGATCCAAGGGTGACCTCCATTTGAAAATTGAAACTCATGGACTGATCGTCGTCGCCGAGGCCGCTCAATTTTCCGGTGTAGCGGTGGGTTCCCGCAGATTGTTTGAAGGTGACCTCGATGGAATCGCCACTGTCGACGTCTCCTACAGAGCGGCGAATGCGTTGTCCGTCCTGGCGTTCGATGAGGACCTGGGCGTCGCTCATGGAGGCCGGGGATTGAAATTCGAGTGTCGTAGTACCTGTCGCGGCGTCGGGGGTAACGGAGTACTGGAACCCGGATTCGCCTTGCGATTCGGCCCGCGGTTGTTCGCCGACGGGGATCATGAAGAGGCAAATGGCCGAAAAGAGCACGAAGAGGCGAATGGACTTGGGAGGGCAGGAGGAGAGCATTGTTCGTCACCAGGTCAGAGCACGTGTTGGAAAGCGAATGCCAGAAAATAGAATAATGACCACCCCGTCGACAGAAAAGGCCGGGAGATCGCTCTCCCGGCCGTGGCGTCATCAAGAGATGAGACGATCAATCACATGGCGTATTCACCGCCGGCCGCCATGCCGCCCTGATATTGGTCGTCGCCGAATCCCAGAAGGGGATAGAAGACGAAGGGCAGAAGGGCCAGTCCGATCCCATAACCGGTTCCCTTTCCAAACTGCTCCGCCACGCCGATGGCGATCAGGAAAATAGCCACGTATTGGACGCAGGGCACGAAGAGGAGAATAAACCAGAGAACTTCCTTCTTGGCGATCTCGGTGGTGAGAATCCACATATTATAGAAGGGGACGAGAGCCGCCCATCCCGGCTGGCCGGCCTTCTCGAAGACCTTCCACATGCCGACGATCATGGCGCCGACAACGCCGAGCCAGAAAATCATCATACAACAGGGGATGATGAGGCCAGCGATTCCGTCGTCGGCCTGGGCGAGTATGGGGAGAGCAAAAAGTGCGTCCATCATGAGAAGTACTCCTGACTTCGAATCTGGTTGTTGGGCACTGAGCGATTGTCAGTGGGATTGATTTTCTTACCACGCCATCTTCTTGGACTCCACGACAACCTGAGTTGACGTAGTCGACGGGACCGAACTGGCAGTGATCGGTCGACGCCATTACCGGAGTCCAAGGTGGTAGCAACGCCAATTGGATGCCATAAAATGGTGGATGGTGCAAACGGGGAGTGGCAATAGAGGACAAGAAAGTGGAATAGTAAGAGACCTTTGAAGCCATTCGATGGAAGTATCCCTGGAGATCATGCGATGTCGTCGAGGTCGAGAAAGCGAGCGCTCGTATTGTCGGGAGGCGGAGCACGGGGAGCCTATGAGGCGGGGGTGATGAGCTATTTGCTCAAGGAGTTGCCAGGAGAACTGGGAGAGCAGCCTCGCTTCGACATCATCTGTGGAACCAGCGTGGGGGCGATCAACGCCGCCTGGGTGGCGGCGACGCTGGATGAGCCCGACAGGTGTGCCCGGCGCCTGGAGGAGCTCTGGCGTTCGCTGGAGTTCAATCAGGTGGTAGAGTTTTCCTATCAGGAGTTGTGGCGAATTCTGCGACAGACCTTGCTGGACTATGGTCTGAGGCTTCCGAGGCGCAAACCAATCAACGGACGAGAGGGGGGATTCGTAGAGACCTCGTATTTCGATGGCCTCATTCGGCGTGAAATCCCCTTCGGCAATATCAGGCGAAATCTGGAGGCCGGGTTGTTGGAGGCGATCTCCGTGTCGGCCACCAATATTCTGAGCGGCCAGACGACGGTCTTCGTGGATAGCATCGGGGAGATCCCGCCCTGGACGCGGGATGTTCGCCGCCGGGCCATCGGCGGAGAGGTGACGGCCGACAAGGTCTTGGCCAGCGCAGCGATTCCGGTGGTATTTCCGGCGGTGGCCGTCGACGGGGGGTGGTATTGCGACGGAGGTCTTCGCCAGAATACGCCGATCTCGCCGGCCTTGAGGTTGGGGGCGGACCGGGTATTGGTGATCGCCCTTCAGAATCGGTCGCTCGGCGGTGGCGAGGAGCCGATGGAAAACGAATTGGCCTGCCAGGACAATCATCCCACTCAGGCCTTCGTCATCGGTAAGGTGCTGGACGCCCTGTTGTTGGATCCCCTCGATTACGATCTGGGGGTGTTGGAGCGCGTCAACGCCATCTTGGAATACGGCGGGGAGGCCTTTGGCGAGGAGAATTTCGTAGATGAGCTAAATAAGGTGATCCGTGGCCACCGCGGACAGGGATATCGCAAAGTGGAGCCGCTCTTGATCCGTCCCAGCCGTGACCTGGGACGAGTGGCGGCGCGCTTTGCCAGGGGGCAGTCGCCGAGATTCTGGGGCTCCCTTCCCTTGCGGTTCCTCGCCGGAAGAGCCCTGGAGGACGGCGGATCCCATGAGAGTGACTTCCTGAGCTACCTGCTCTTCGACGGGGGATATACGGGGGAGCTCTTCGATCTGGGGTATCGCGATGCCGAGCAGATGCGCGAGGAGTTGGTGGAGTTCTTTCGATGACGGCGCTAAACTTTCGCCGGTGGAACCCCACGAAAAGGGGTGGAAGAGGCTTATGCGGCCAAGCTAGTGCTGGCCAAGTGATGTTGTACTATTGAGCTGTGTTACGCAGCAGAACCGGAGAAATGGACGATGACGAAATTGCCCTATTTGTTGGAGATGGAGCCCGGTCAGTGGTTGGAGGCGGTGCGCCGAGAGGCCGAGGAGTTAGCCCAGGAGTTGACGCAGGCTTTGAACGATAGCGGGTCGGCCGAGGACTTGGTGGAGGCGATGGAGCCTTTGCTGGAGCCCTATTTTATCGATCCCGAAGACCCGACGGAGGACGAATTGCGGGCGGTGCTGAAGGCGGGGTACGTCTTCGTGGGGCAAGAAGAAGGCGGGGAGTGGATGAGGCTCGAGCACGACGACGAGGGGGGGTGGTGGGTCACCGGCGAAGATCGACCCGGTGAGTCGGGGCAAGAGGTTCATTCGGAGCTGG
>SLPW01000538.1 GCA_007131755.1 Myxococcales bacterium
CAACAAGATGATCACGATCAATACCAACGTGGCAAATACGGCCAGAAATACCCACAGCGAAAACCGCGATCTTGCCGGCGCCTCCGCTTCATTCAACTGCCGTAAATTGTGCTCCCAACGCTGCTTCGGATACTCCAGGGGCGGAAAACTATAGCGAAGCTCTCCAATATCCTCGTCAAACTCCACCCCGATATGGCCGGCGGCATCGAAGTCGTTGAGAACGCTCTGAATCCTGGCCCGGCTCATCTTCGCCCGACTCGTCAAATAGCTCAACTCTACCGTCGTCTTTCCCGACTCGGCTACGATATGGAGCAATTCATGCTGGCCCCGCACGGTGCGCACCCAGTCCTGGTCTTGTTTCAACGCTCCCACGGCGCGCAACAATCCCGGCGCCTCCTCTACGAATGCCTCCTCCTCTATGGCCGGCCCCTTTGTGACGAATCGATCCCTGTCCTCGATCTGGTAGATCGTCATCGCCCCGCGCTGGACTCGCTCCACCCCCTCCAACTCCTCGAGCCCCTCGAAGACCCGGGCGATGCTGTCCACGTCCATCGGAAAATAGGTCGTCACGGCCAATACGCTGGTCTCCCCCTGTTCGCGGCCTGCCAACTCCGCGGCCACTTCCGACACCATCCGCAATCCCTGCGGCGTCGCCTGCAACCGATGTGTATCCGCCATAACGCCGTCCGAAGCCGTTCGATCCCTGGTGGTACTCGACAGAAGTCTTAACCCACTCTTCGCCGGTCCTGAACGACGATCTCTTCGTCGTCTGTGTTCGACGATGCAGAAGCATCGCCTCACTTCGACGACTTCGACCTCGTCGCTCCGCCCTCGCCGAATAGGGCTCAGGACTTGCGCCGAGCACCACGATGGGCGCCTGCCGAAGGTAGTTCACCCATCGCCTCCAGACAACCCACGCCGTTTGCGCCGACCGTGGCGATCAGCGATACTCGACGATGGAAAGCACGTCCCTCATATAGCGACCCCCCCATGGCTCTGCGCGTCCTCATCGCTGAAGACAGCTCTCTTTTCGTCGAAGTCCTCGGTGAAACTCTGGAAAAGGAACCGGATATCACCGTCGACGCCGTCGTCGACAACGGCGCCGATGCCGTAGAGTACTGTCACAAGCACCGCCCGGACATCGTCCTCATGGACATCCATATGCCGCGTCTCGACGGGCTGTCTGCCACGGAGCAGATCATGGCCCGGTGTCCAACGCCCATCCTCGTCATCACCTCCGATCCCCACCGCGGCGGCGTAGATCTGTCCTTTCGCGCTCTGTCTGCCGGCGCCCTCGATCTGATGGCCAAGCCCGAACGCCTTCCCTTTCCCCCTGACGAACGCGAGCGGCTGCTGCGCAAGATCCGGCTCTTGTCCCAGATCCCCGTGGTTCGTCACGTCCGCGCACGAAACCGCAAGCCCACCCCGGCGCCTTTATCCAATCGCCGCGCACCGGCACCTGAGTGCGACCCTTCCTCGCCGGACGCCGTCATCGGCGTCGTCGCCTCTACCGGCGGCCCCCGGGCCTTAGCCAAGATCTGCACCTCCTTGCCCGACGATTTCTCCGGCTGTCTGGCCATCGTCCAGCACATCACCGATGGGTTTTCTCGCCACCTGGCCCGATGGCTCGACAAGCACTCTCCCCTTACGGTCTACGAAGCCGAAGAGGGCATGCCCCTTCGCCCTGGCCATGCCGTCATCGCCCCTACCCGCTACCACCTCGCCATTGACGCCGATCTACGATGCGAGGTCCGCGACGGCCCTCCCATCGGCGGCCATCGCCCAAGCGGCGATCGCCTCCTCACCAGCCTCGCTCGCCACGCCGCTCCCCGGGCCATCGGCCTCGTCCTCAGCGGGATGGGCGATGACGGCGCCGTGGGTCTGACGGCTCTGCACAAATCGGGCTGCCCCACCGTCGCTCAGGACGAGGAGACCTCCGTGGTCTACGGAATGCCCCGCGCCGCCGCCGCCCGCGGTGTGGTGGAGCATATCCGTCCCGACACCGAGATCGCCTCCACCCTGCTGCGAATTATCGACACCATGACCTCCTGTGGCGGAGGCCGCTGATGGCTCGATCCTCTTCTCGACGCGAAATGATCTCCCGGGCCTGCGACCTCATCGAGGACTGGACGGGCTTCGCCCTTCGCGAGACCGCTCCGCGGCGCATCGCTGAGACCTTCGACGAAAGGTCTCGGCGCCTGGGCTACGACCATCCCCTGGACTACCTCGAGGAGCTTCGCCACCTTCCTCCTACCGCCGACGAGCCCCAGCGGCTGGTCAACCTGATCACCAACGGATTGACCGCCTTCTGGCGCGACAAGCCCCAGCTTTCGGCGCTGCGTTCGCTGCTCAACCATCTCTACGATCCCCATTACGCCCTGGGCCCGGTCTACGTCTGGTGCGCCGGCGTCTCCACCGGCGAGGAGGCCTATACGGTGGCCATTCTCGCCGACGAGGAGGACGTGGACGTTCATGTATTGGGAACCGATATCAACACCGACTTTTTGGCCACCGCACAAAGCGGCACCTACGATGAGTGGAGCCTGCGCCGCATGCCTTCCTCGCGCCGCGACACCTATCTTCGGCGCATCGACGACCGCCGCTGGACCACCGACCATTCGGCCTTCGACGACGTCCACTTCAAGCATCACAACCTGCTGTCGCCACCTCCCTCCTCGCCACACCCCGACGGGCGCTGGGATATCGTCCTTTGCCGAAACGTCCTCATCTACTTTTCCCAGAAGGCCACTTCCCGGGCCCTTCGCAACATGACGGATCAATTGGCCGACGAGGGATACCTCATCTTCGGCTCCTCCGAACAGCTCCATCCCGAAGACCTCGGCCCCGACGCCCCCCACCTACGTCCCATCCGCCGCGGTGGAGGCTTCGTCTACCGCCCCGGAAGACGACGCACCGGCGCCACCATCGAGCCCGGTCACTGGCCCCATGAATCGGGTGACCCCTTCCCCGCCCTTCCCCCCATCGAAGACCGCACCCGTCGCGCCGACTCCCCCGACTTCTCCACCCTGGCCGACGTCTCCACCCTTGCCGAGACCACCAGCAACGTCGACGACGGCGATACGGTGGCCGAACTGCTGCGCACCGCCGCAGAACATATCGATGACGGCGACCTCGAGCTCGCCGCCCACTGCCTGGAGGCCGCCCTGGGCTATGATCCCTTCCACGTCGAATCCCATTGCTTGATGGGCACCATCCTCCACAGCCTGGGCGCCACCGAACGCGCCGCAGAGGCCTTTCAAAAGGCGCTCTTCCTCGTCCCCGATCACTGGTACGCCGCTCATCGCACCGCCATCATCCACGAAGCCCGCGGCGATATCGCCTCCGCCCGCCGCGCCTTTCGCCGCACCCTGCGCGGACTCGAAATCAGCCCCGATCCCCTCGACGCCACCAGCGTCCTTCGCCACATCGCCGGCCAGTCCTTTCGCCTTCGCCGACAGGCAAAACGGCAGGCACATGCTTTTTTGCAGCTCCACGACAACGCCTCCTGACCCCACTGACACTGCCCCGAATGACGATATCGCCTCCCCTTTTCGATCCCCTCTCCAACCATGTGGGAATGGAATTCGCCACCACAGCGTTTTTCCCATTACCTCGTCTCGACGAGGATGGGCGTGGACCGAAGGACCTTCCGTATTCCTCGGTGTCCACTCCCGAGCATGACTCCTCCTTTCGACCAGAGCGCTCCGTTTTTCGACGGGGCGTTCTGGTCTCTGGACGCCGCTCTCTCTTCAACATATATGGGCCCGCCGGCAGCTTGTCCGCCTCCACGGGCCTCCCTGTCTCCAACAACGGATGACTCATGCTCACCGTCTCTGATCTCCTCGACCACAGCCTTTCACCGCAGGAACTCCTCGATAGCCCCGAGACCCTGACGGAACTCCTCGGCGACGAGGAACGCGGCCCCCTGGTGGCAGCGCTGGTCCTGCAAACACCCGGCCTTTTGGAGCGAAGCGCCGAACTTCTGGGCGCCACACCCATACCCGATGGCGAGGCCACCTCATTGTGGATCGCCCTGGCGGCCACCGCCGAACGGCCGGCACTCGACGCTCGCATCGACCAAGCCCTCGACGACCCGGAGCGCTCCCCGGCCGCCGTCGACGGCCTTGTGCGAGCCGACGTAGACTGGCACCATGACGGCCTCGTCGATCTTCTCCACCATCCCTCGTCCTCCTTTGCCGCCGCCTGGCTTCTCTCCCGATCGGCCCCGAACGAGCTCGAAGACGCCCTGGCCGATATGGACTCCACCGATCGCATCGTCGATTGCCTCCGCGCAGCCTCGCTTGCCGGCGACTCGTCCTGGTTTGAGCCCATGCTGGAGTGGCGCGAAGAACTGGACGGCCTCGTGGACCCACGGCGCCTGAGCACAGTGGACGCTGCGCTGGCCACCGTCGAGCCCACCTCTTTCGCCCGACAGGTCCTGATGGGAGAGCTCGACGTGGCCTGGCTGTCCGACGACCGGGCCGTCGCCGACTTTCTGACTACCCAGGGCGTCACCGCCTGGTGCCACACCCTCGCCATCCTTCGGCAGGTCCGCGACCTTCCGGCCTTCGAACTCGCCGCAGCCTTCGCCGTCTGCTCCGCCTTCACGGAGCCCTTCGAAGACATCGACGACGCCGAACTCTCCCCCGCTCTCGCCACACG
>SLPW01000456.1 GCA_007131755.1 Myxococcales bacterium
GACGCTGACGTCGCCGTCGAGCTCGATGGTGTCGCAGCCGGCTTCCAGGGCTTCAGCGAGGTTTTTTTCTCCGGGAACAATGCACTCTGGGGTGGAAGGGCCCGTGTCGTCGTCGGGGTCCACGTCCGGATCTCCGGTGTCCGGATCGTCGGTGTCCGGCTCGCCGGCGTCGGGTTGACCTGTGTCGGCGCCGTTTTCGTTGAATTCGGCATCCCCGGGGTCGCTGGGGCAACCGGTGGTCAGGGCAACGGTGGCGACGAGAGCAGCGGCAGATATCCAACAGAGAGCGGATCGTGTGTTCATTGGTAGACTCGCTTAGAGGTGATCGGAATTTCAAGAAAATTCTGGCCATAAATCTACTACATGGATGTCGTAGATGGTAGGAAAGTATGGGTCAGGACTAAAGTCAAGAAATGTGATGGGTGGGAAGGGCGATGAGCGTAGCCACACCGACGCCCCCTTCGTCCTCGCTTCGCCGGGACAGTTCCCCCCAACGGGGCTCTGAATTGCGGATAAGTTTTTGGAATAACCAGTAGGATTGATGCATGCCCCCAAATTCTTAGGCCGGAATCGGGCTCGGTCTCGGAATCGGTCTCGGAATCGGTCTCGGAATCGGTCTCGGAATCGGTCTCGGAATCGGTCTCGACCTCGAAATCGGGCTCGACCTCGGAATCGGGCTCGACCTCGGAATCGGGCTCGACCTCGAAATCGGGCTCGACCTCGGAATCGAGCTCGAAGTCGGAATCGGACTCGAAGTCGGAGTCGAGCTCGACCACGAAAACGAGAACGATTTGTGTGTTGCGTCAATAGTCGCCGAAGAACTCGGTGAGCGAGCAGTCCAGGGCGCGGGCCAATTTGTAGAGGCTGGAGACGGAGGCGCTGGATTCGGCGCGTTCGATCTGAGAGAGGAGGCTGACGGAGAGGCCGGTCCGGCGCGCCATCTGTTTGAGGGTGAGGCTGCGCTCCTTTCTGGCGGAGCGAATATTCTGGCCGATGGTGCGAAGAAGCTGCTCTTCCGGGTCGGTGAGCAGCCCCTTTTCGCGAAGAATATTCTCGAGGGTCTCGTTGAATTCGTCGACGTCGAAGGGTTTTTTGATGTAGTCGGAGACGTTGTACTTCATGGAGGTGACAGCCGTGTCCACCGAGGGGAAGCCGGTGAAGATGATGATGGCGATATCGCTGTCGAAGCTGCGAATTTCCTCCAGGACTTCCATGCCGTTGAGCTCGGGCATCATGATGTCGAGGACGACGACGTGAAATTCCTCGTCGCGCAGGATATCCAGTCCTTTTGAGGGGCTGGTTTCGGTGACGACGTCATAACCGCTCTGTGAGAGCAAGAGGTGCATATACTCACAGATGTCCTTGTCATCGTCGATGATCAGAATTCTGATGGTGCGCACGACGTCCTCCTTAAAGGACCGATGGTCACCCGCGTGATTCACGTGGCGCCGACAGTATATCGGCACATCCTGGAGACCCTCCTAATCACCAGGTGATGCGCTGCACAGCCCGAAATATGCAGCCCAACATGGACAACGCCGCCACAAAGATGCGGCGGGGCTCGATGAATCATGGGAGACAGAAATTTGGTTAGGAGAGGTGCTCATTCCCCGGGAAATATTCACACAATCATATCAAAAAATTTGAGCACCGATCATTTGGTAAAAGGATGAAGATCTTTCGGTTCCTCGTCGGACCAATTGCCGGAGAGAATCTCACGGATCGTCACAATATGCTGCCGATATTCGATCAACTCACCAGCAGTCGGAGCGGAGTCTAGTCGTGTCAGACCGCTGGTGTCAAAGCATGTGGCGAACCGTCGGCAAAGATGACGGATCGACGAGCCGAAAAATTCAATCCGCAGACGAATCTGAACCGCGATGAGGCAATGTCAACGCGGAGGTGGTTCGTCATCGTCGAAGAGGATTCGGATCGCCGGCGTGTCGAGATCGTCGAATTGTCCACCGCGCACGGCCCACACGAAGGTGATCACGGCAGCCCCTGCGAGCAACATGGCCAGGGGGATGAGAAGATAGAGGATATCCATCAGGGGGCCTCGGTGGGAGAAGACATCGGATCAGCTGCTGGCGTCGATGGCTGGAACAACGCTCCCATCGACCTCGCTATCGCTCGGCCACTTCGCCCCTAACGGGGAAGATGTCTCGGGCCTTTCGGCCCGCACATCGCGGGCATGACGGTCTGGAAGGTGGCGGGCCCCAAAGGATCGTTGAGCAAGCGACGAGGCCACGACGGCCAGCGAGCTTATGGGCATGAGTACGGCGGCGGCAAGAGGGGTGATGAATCCCATGGCGGCCAGGGTGATTCCGAAGAGATTATAGGCGCCGGAGCCGGCGAGGTTTCGGCGCACGACGTGCATGACGCGGTGGGCGCCGTCGAAGACCTCGGCGACGGGGCGCACTCCCTCTTTGACGACGAAGGCGTCGGCGGCGACCAGGCTGGCTTCGGTGCCGCCGTGGACAGCGATGCCGATGTCGGCTTTTTGAAGGGCGGCGGCGTCGTTGACCCCGTCGCCGACCATGACGATGCGCCGAGAGTCGCCGCTGAGGGCCTCGATATATTCGAGCTTGTCCTCTGGTGTGGCTCCGCCGCGTATACGGTCGGAATCCAGTGAGAGGGCGCGACCCGTGGCGGCCACCACCTCCGGGTGATCGCCGGAGAGAAGGTGGACGCGGATATCCCGGTTGCGAAATTCGTCGATCACCTGGCGGGCCTCATCTCGCAGTTCGTCGCCCACGGCGGCGATGGCGCGCAACCGGCCATCGACGCTGACGGCCACTGGTGAGTGGCCACGCTCGATATGGCGATTCGCCCAGGAGCGGGCCTCGTCGTCGACGTCGTCGAAGTGGGAAAGCCTACCGACGGCGATCTGTTGGCCTTCGACGACGCCGCGCATTCCCGTGCCCGGGATCTCCTCGACGTCCTCGACTCCGGCGGTGACGAGAGAGGATTTGTGGCGTCGCTCCCAGCGGAGCAACGCCTCGGCGATGGGATGGCTCGAGCGGGTCTCCAGCACACAGGCCATTCGCAGCGCCTCGTCGTCTCCCCAGATATCGACAACGGAGGGCCGTCCCGCCGTGAGGGTTCCCGTCTTGTCGAAGACGATATCCGTGACCTCCTGGAGGGCCTCGAAGATATCGTCGTGTTTGACGTGGATGCCCCGGCGGGAGGCCTGGCCGCTTCCGACGGTCAACGCCAGGGGAGTGGCCATCCCCAGGGCGCAGGGGCAGGCGATGACTAACAGGGCGACCACGTTGGCCACGGCCCGGGAGGGGTCGATAAAGCTCCAGGCGATGGCCGTGGCCAGGGCGGCGGCGAGGACGACGGCGATGAAGACGCTGCTCAATCGATCGGCGAGCTGGACCACGGGAGCTCGGCGTCCCTCGCCGGAGTCGACCCAGGCCATCAATTGGCCGACGCGGGTGTCCTTTCCGATGGCGCTGACGGCGAGGGTGATGGGGCTGGTGAGGTTCGTGGTCCCCGCCTCGACGCGGTCGCCGGGGCCAGCCTTTTCGGGGCGGCTCTCGCCGGTGAGGACAGCTCGCGAAAGGTCCGTGGAGCCGTCGATGATATAGCCGTCGGCCGGGACGGCGTCGCCTGCCCGAACGCGCAGGCGATGGCCGACCTGCACCGACTCGGCGGCCACGACCTGTTCGATCTCTTCGCCGGAGTCCTCGTCTCGTACCAGTCGGCGCGCCGTATTGGGAAGAAGAGAGACCAGCCGAGAGGCGGCGTCGGCGGCCATCTTATTGCCGCGAATCTGAAGATAGCGGGCGGTGAGCAGGGCAGCGATGAGAATGACGATGGAGTCGAACCACACCGCCCCGCTTCCGATGATGGTGGCCCAGGCGGAGTGGCCCCATCCGACGGCGATGCCGGCGGAGATGGGGACGTCCATGGACAGCCTGCCGGTGCGGATCCCGGCGATGGCGCGGCGAAAAAAGACGGTGCCTCCGGCCACGAGCGAGACGGCGCTCAGTCCGAAGGTGGTCCACAATACGGCGGCATATAGTCCGGGATCGCTAGAAGGGCTGAGACCGGCATATTTGGCGATGGTCAACAGCATCACGTTGGCGGCGATGGCCCAGCAGATGCCGACGCGGATGAGCATCTTCTTGTCGGCATCGGAGCGCTCGTCGAGGCGCGCCGACTGCAAGGGGTGGGCCTGAAAGCCGAATCGTCCCAGCCATCGTGCCACCTCGGAGAGGTCCACCTGTTGGGGATTCCAGCGCAGGGTCATGCGCCCGCGGCTCAGCTCCAGGCGGGCGTCGACGACGCCGTCGACGAGCCGGGGCATCCTCTCCACGAGCCAGACGCAGCCGGCGCAGTGTACGCCCTCCAGATAGAGTCGAGTTTCTAAGGTGCCGTCGTCGAGTTTGCGGGCGTGTTCGTCGAGAAAGGTCTCCGAGTCGAAGAGATCCGCCGTCTCCCCGCGAAGTGCCTCTTCATCGACGGGCCGAGCCTCCTCTGTGGTCCAGCTCTCTCGGTGGGCGTAAAAAGCGTCGAGTCCTGCATCGTGCAGGGTGTGGTAGACAGCGTGGCAGCCGGCGCAGCAAAAGACCAACTGCGCTTCTCCCTCGCCATGGGTGACGGCGCGGTCCGAGAAGCGCAGCCCGCAGTGATCGCAGCTATATC
>SLPW01000460.1 GCA_007131755.1 Myxococcales bacterium
GCGGAGGAAGCGTTGTCGGTGGTTCATGGGTAGATGGGTTCTAGGTGTTGGGTGTTGGGTGGTGGGAAATTTCGGTGACGAGGGCGTCACGGTCCGGGATCTCCGGGACGAGATCGGCGCTGAGGCCGAGCTCCTCGAGGGTTTTGGCCGTCGAGGGGCCGATGGCGGCGATCTCGAGAGCGCCCGATGTCTGTAGGTCGCGAAGCCGGTCGATGCCGATGGCGTCGGCCACGGCCTCGGCGCCGCGGGAGCTGGTCACGGTCAACCAGTGGGGCCGAAAATCATTGAAGCTCTCTAGCAACTCATCGGCTCGTCGCGGCGCTGATTCATAGACCGCGAAGGTCTCGAAATCAACGCTCCAGTGCCGAGCGGGATCGCTGAGATCGCGATGGGTGCCGAGGAGGCCGAAGGCGACGATGGGCAGCGGTTCGTCGCAGTTGGAGAGCATGCGCCGCAGATCGTCGAAGTGCTCCCGGGTGGGGACGTCGACTTCGATGTCGAGTCGCTCACGCAGCACGTCGGCCGTCTTCTGGCCCACCGCCCAGTAGCGGTGGCGCGCCGGTTCGTCGATGATATCTCGGTCGAGGACGACGCCGACGGCGAAGCGGCTGTAGAAGACGATGTGGCATCGCTCTCTTAGCAGCCGTCGAGCCTGGCGGGCGTCGAATTCGAGGGGACGGCGAAGAAGAGCCGGTGCGTGGCGCAACTCGACGCCGGGGGCGTCCGTATGTGCCGGCCGTATCCCGGTATCAAAGATCCTGGTCGTCTTCGCATGGCTCATGAATGAAGAATGTCCCGAGCGCCTCGTTCAATAAAATCATCGGCCATCGCGTCGGCTAGCTCCATGGGATCAGGGCCCGTGCGGTGGTCGTGGAGCACGCGGCTTCCGTCGGTGGAGGAGGCCCATCCGTAAAAGGACCAGCTTCCGTCATCGCGGCGGCGACTGTAACCACCGAGGGCGACGGAACAACCCCCTTCGAGGCGGCGCATGAAGGTGCGCTCGGCACGGGTGGCGGTGACGGTGGGTACATGCCACAGAGGATCGAGGAGTTCGTCGACGTCATCGCGGCCGATGCGGGTCTCCACGCCCATGGCTCCCTGGCTGACGGCGGGGACGAAGGTGGAGAAGTCGAGCTCCGTAGTGATGCGCTCCGTCATCTCCAGTCGATGTAGGGCGACGGTGGCCATGATGATTCCGTCGTAGCCGTGGTCGTCGAGCTTGCGAAGGCGAGTCTCGATATTTCCGCGCAGGTCTACCAATTGCAGATCGGGGCGAAGGTGGAGAAGCTGGGAGCGTCGGCGCTGACTACCCGTGGCCACCTTGGCGCCCTGGGGAAGATCGTCGAAGCTATCCCAGCGCGTGGAGATAAAAGCGTCGGTGGCGGCGCCGCGCGGCGGAGAGCCGGCGTAGCGAAGCCCCTCGGGAAGGGCGGAGGGAAGATCCTTTAAGGAATGGACGGCGAGGTCGATGCGGTCGTCCAATAAGGCCTCTTCGAGTTCGGCGGTGAATAAACCCTTGGCGCCGATGGTGGGCAGGGGCTCGTCGGTGCGACGATCGCCGGTGGTCTCCATGCCCACGATTTCGACGCGGACGTCGTCATAGGCCTTTTCGATGAGCTCGGCGATCCGGCGCGACTGCCACATGGCGAGGTTGGAGGTGCGGGAGCCGATTTTAAGTTTCATCACTATTCTCGTGTTGGAAGGAGTCGAGGTCGTAGAGGGAGCGGATAAGCTCGAGATCTTCGGGGCTAAGGGTGTCGTCGTCCACGGACCTTCGAAGGTACATGATGGGGTTGTGCAACAGCTTTTTGACCAGGCCGCGGGAGAAATCATCGAGCATGGCGCGTTTTTCCTCGGAGATGCCGTTGTGGCGAGCGATCTCCTGGGTGCGCACCTGGTCGAAGAATTGAGCCAGCGAGGCGATGGTGGGAGTGACCTGCATTGATTGGCGCCAGCTACTCCACTCACCGACCATGTGATCGATGATACGACAGGCAGCGGGGATTTGTTCCTTACGGGTAGCCAGATTGGCCTCCACGACCTGTTGGAGGTCGTCCATATTGTACAGAAAGGCGCTGTCCAGGCGGCTGACGTCGGGATCGATGTTGCGAGGGTTGGAGATGTCGATGAGAAAGATGGGGCGGTAGCTTCGGGCCTTCATGACCCGCTTCATCTGTGGGTGGGTCAGGAGATGTTCTTGAGCTCCCGTGGCGAAGACGGCGACGTCGGCCTTCTCACAAGCCTGTACCAATGTGTCCAGCGGTTGGTAGACGCCGTCGAAACGCTCCGCCAGGCGACGTCCTCGATCCTGGCTGCGGTTGAGGACGGTGAAGCTTGTGGCGCCGGAGGACTGAAAGTGCATCGCCGCCGTCTCCGCCGTCTCTCCGGCGCCAACGATGAGGACATTTCGGGAGGTGAAGTCGCCGAAGATCTTGGAGGCCAGATCGACAGCGGCGCTGCTCACGGAGAGCGCGCCCCGGCAGAGCGTGGTCTCCGTGCGGACCTGCTTTCCGACGCGGATCGCAAATTGAAAGAGTTGATCGAGAACGGGGGTGCGCCCGGAGCGACGGAGGATGCGCTCATGGACGTCTTTGACCTGCCCCAGGATCTCGTTTTCTCCCAGAGCGACCGATTCCAGCGAGGCGGCGACGCGAAAGAGGTGGCGAGCGGCGTCGTCGCCGTAGAAGACGTGCGGATCGGGGAGATCGTCGGGGTCGAGATCGCGGGTCGTCGCGACCATCGGTTTGAGCTTTTGCCACATCTCGTGGAACCGAATGCCGAAGAGATAAAATTCGGTGCGGTTGCACGTCGAGAGCACAGCGATCTCACAGCCCAGGGTCTGCGCGCAGGCGGCGACGAAGGTCTCCACGTCGTCGGCGCTAAACGCCAGGGCGTCGCGTGCGTCCAGCTCCGTATTATGGTGGCTGAACGAAATGGCCGTGAGTTGTTGATGCGAGGACATGTCGGAGTAATTCGCGTCTTCTATTGAAAGGAGTGAAAGGAGCTCAAAAAGGTGTTGACCACGACCATGGAGGCGATGAGGAGCAAATATGCGCCCAGGGCCAGATAGCCCATGCGCAGTCCGGACAGCCTGCGGATTTTGACGACGGCGTAGCCCACGGCATAGGCAAACCAGGCCACGTAGGTGATGATGATTTTGGGATCGAGGAAGTTGAAGTCGTCCAGGGCATAGGTGGCGACGAAATGCCCCGTGGCGAGCCCGATACCGAGGAAGATGATGCCACAGAGGGTGGCCAGCCGGCTCATCTTCTCCAGGGAACTCAGGGGAGGAAGGCGGCGAAAGATGACGCCCAGATTGCGCGACTTGAGCTGTCGAGAAAGCAGGATGTACATCAGGGCATAGAGAGCGCTGACGGCCAGGGCGGTGAATCCGAAGACCGTAAACAAGACATGGATCCCGTAGACGGGATATTCGGTCAGCAACTCCGGTGGCTGGGCAGGTTTTATGAGGATGGAAGACCAGGTCTGGGTGGCGATGGCGAGGGCGATAAAAAAGACCCCCGTATCCGCCTCGCGCTGGCTTCGCTCCACAAAGGCGTAGACCAGGGCGATGCAGAAGGCGACGAGGGATAAAAATTCGGCCCGCGATGCCACGGGAATATGCTCGATATTGACGCCGTGCATGACCAGATAGGACAGGTGGATCCCCAAGACGCCGTACAAGAGCCTCGAGCCCACGAAGGATTGGGACTTCTGGCCGGACTCAGTTAAGAAATGACGCACGTATACGGCGAAGACGAGCCCGTACATCAGCGGTAGGGCAATCTCGAGAATCTGTATTAACGTCGACATCATCGGTTTTCGCCGTCAAAACGTCGGGGGATGCAGGAGAGTCGCCTTGCGAGCTCGCCCACTCGTGGTTGGTGCCATGGATAGCGACGGGGAGGGCGACACGTCAATCCGAAGACTCGTCGATCCGAGCGACGCTCCGATGACGCAACACGGGCATGGACCGGCGAATTTCGTCGACGTACTCAAAGTCGAGGTCGGCGACGACGAAGCCGGGCCGGTCGCCGGCGCAACTCAGGCATCTTCCCCAGGGGTCGTAAATGGCCGATTGGCCATAGGAGTTTCGGTTTCCGAAGTGGTGACCCCACTGGTTGGGAGCCAGCACGTAGGCCTGGTTTTCGATGGCCCGCGCCTTGAGCAGGGCGTGCCAGTGAACGCTTCCGGTAGACAGGGTGAAGGCGGAGGGCACGGTGATGGCATGGACACGGCGCGACTGAAGACGTCGGTAGAGTTCGGGGAAGCGAAGATCGTAGCAGATGGTCAGGCCCACCCGCCAAGAGTGATCGTCGTCTTCTACCAGGGTGTCCACGATCTCCTCTCCGGGATAGACGCTGTCGGATTCGCAGAAGTCGACGCGCTCGTCGATACAGACGTCGAAGAGGTGGATCTTGCGGTAGATGGCGGCCACCTCACCGGCGGGGCTAAGGTGAACCTGAGTGTTGAAGGTGCGCCGGGGGTCCGGTGATTTTTCGGGGAAACTTCCCAGGGTGATCCAGCAATGGAGATCGCGGGCCAGTTGGGCGAAGTGACCGACCATGGGGCCGTCCACGGTTTCGGCGATGGCGGCCTTTTCGTCGTCTCGGCCGAGAAAGGGCGCATTCTCCGGAAAGAGGAGCCA
>SLPW01000427.1 GCA_007131755.1 Myxococcales bacterium
GCGATAGAGCCCACGGGGCTTCGCTGAGTACGCGGCAAATAGCTCGACGTTGGTTACGGGGCAAGGTGTTGTGTTCCTCTCGGTCGTCCGGGGTGTGCGGCGGGGACTGCCGATGACACCCTGGAAGCGACGAGAAATTGCCCGGACCCTGGCGAGCATGATAGCTTTGGCACATTGTGTGAAGCCCGAATTTCGGGTCGAAACGAAGCATTGGTGAAGCCGTCGAGACAAAAGTGGCCCATATGGTCCCGGTTCGATTGTTGATATTCTTGGTTGTCATCGCAGCGGGATCGGGATGCGTCATGTCTGTCTCGTCGGAATGTCAGGAGGACACAGACTGCGCCGCCGGGCAGCGATGTGTGGCCGGCGGTGGGGTATTTGTGCAAGACGGGGTCTGTGTCGAAGAGGGTTTCGAAGCCGATACGGGAGAGCTGGATAGCGGCCCGGGGGAGTTGGATAGCGGCCCGGGGGAATTGGATAGCGGTCCGGGGGAATTGGATAGCGGTCCCGGGGAACCGGACGTCGCTGATGCGGGGGAGTTGGATGCTGGTCCCGGGGAGCCGGACGTCGCTGATGCGGGGGAGTTGGATGCTGGTCCCGGGGAGCCGGACGCCGCTGATGCGGGGGAGTTGGATGCTGGTCCCGGGGAACCGGACGCCTCTGATGCGGGGGGGGCGGACGCCGACGCAGATCCCGCTGATGGTGGAAGCGAGGACGTGGGGCCCACTTGTCCGGCCGGCCAGGAGTTGTGCAATGGGGATTGCGTGGAGTTGTCGGACAACGACGACCACTGCGGCGGATGCAATATCGCCTGTGAGGATGAACCCAACGCCGAGGTCTATTGTAGCGACTTCGATTGCATACTGGAGTGCCACCAGGGCTTTGATGAATGCAGTGGGGACTGCGTCGATCTGAGCAGTGACGATGCCAATTGCGGCAATTGTTCATTCAGTTGTGCCGCCGGCGAATATTGTGTGGATTCCCAATGCGAGGAGTTGCTCTGCGATCCGGCGGCTACTCCCTTCGGTGGAGGCAGTGGAACGACGGCCGATCCTTATGCCATCTGTACGGCCGATCACTTTTCGCAGATCGGTGCCACGGACTTGTCGGCTCATTACCAACTCTACACCAATATCTCACTTGCGAGTTTGTCTTCTGCGGCCATGGTGGGAGATTCCGACAATCCCTTCGAGGGTCATTTTGACGGCGATCAATACGAGATCGAAGGGCTGAGTCTGTCTGCAGCCAGCGATGATGAGATCGGATTATTCGCCGTTTTGGCAGTGGGCGCGGTGGTGGAAAATCTTTCGCTCCTCGGGGTCGAAGTCCATGGAGACAGATACGTGGGCGGTTTGGCGGGACGAAATGAAGGGACCATAAGAAATGTCGCCGTCACAGGCACGGTGGAAGGGGAAGGGGAATATGTCGGTGGTGTGGTCGGCCAAAATAAGGGGGCCATCGAAAATACGGCATTTCTCTCCGGTGAAGTCACTTCCCAGCAGCGCCGGGTGGGTGGCCTGGTGGGAAGAAATGAAGAGCAGGGGGTGATCGAGCGCAGTTGGGTGTTGGCGTATGTGGAGGGGGATATGTGGGCCGGAGGTTTCGTGGGATGGAATGATGGATTGATCATCGACTCCTACGCTCTGGGAGAGATGGAGAACTCGGGAGGGTTTGTGGGCGTTCAGGGAGGAATCACCACCAATTGCTATGCTGCCGTCGACGATATCAGCAGTTCTAGTAGCGCATCGTTTGCTGCCGCGGTGACGAGCGGAGACTACGAATTCAACGGCTGTTATTACGAACTCGACGGGTTCAACCCTTCCTGCGTGGGGTTGTCCCAGCAGGAATTCGCAGACCCGGAGAATTTCGAGGGATGGGATTTTGTGGACGTCTGGGAGATCGGTACCGCCGCCGATGGGCAAACCCGACCCGTATTGCAGTGGCAATGAGGGTGAGGGTCGTTGCGATGCCCAGTCTTTCGTGGCTTCTGGTCCTGGCCCTTGGCCTTGCCGTCTGACGTTGTCGATCTACATTCGTCAACGTTTCGGGAAATAGAGGAGGGGAATTGGAAGCGCCCGCCTCGCTCGTTACACTGTAAAGAGGCTGCGCGCGGGGACGTGCGTGGGCGAAGGGAATCGATCACCACTTCTGGAGAACCCACTCGATGTCCACAACAGTATTCACAACGGATCCGTCGAAGACGATCGCGCCCGGCTTTTTGGTGGCCTCGCCAAAGCTGGACGACACGCCCTTTGAGCGGGCCGTGGTGGTCATGATCCAACACGACGACGAAGGGGCGATGGGGTTTATCCTCAACAAACCGCTGGAGATCGATTTCGGCTCGCTCATCGAAAGCGTCAACGAGGAGCTCGTTCCCCATCTTCGACCGGAGAGCTTTGAGAAGCCCGTGCATTTCGGCGGACCGGTGAGGATCGAGCAGTTGTGGATGATCTTTCGACGAAATATCGAAGGAGAGGAAGACAGCGCGGCCAATCAGCGATTGTTGCACAAGATGCGAGAGCCCGGAGATGGAGCGCTGACCTTTTGCGACGGCTGGTATCTGGCGGCCAGCGGCGATCTGATCGAGGGATTTGCCATGGGCCATCAGCACGGGGCGCACCGTCCTTTTATCGGATATGCCGGCTGGGGCCCGGGGCAGTTGGAGTCGGAGATCGAGGACGGCTCCTGGCTGATGCTGGACTTCGACGACGATTTTCTCTTCGACCGGGGCGCCACCGTGCACTGGGACGAGGCGCTGGAGAGATTGGGCGTCGATCCCACGGCGTTTTTGATGATGGCCAAATCCGGGTTGGCCTGACCCGGGATCATAGGCAGGATTTAAAGCGTCCAGAGGATTTTGGTGTGCGACGTTACGACCCCGGACTCCCTCGCTACGCTCGGTCGGCCAGGGCTACGTAAGAAGCAATGAGCGTTTGATCGTTGCTGCGGGGAGGGCAATGTCCGTTCCCCGCATACCTCCTCATCTCCGTCCGCTTCTCTCGTAGCCCCGGCCGACTGTTGTTCAAGGAGCCCGGGGTCACGGACCGAGGGTCAGACCCGATCATCTCCCCCGTTTTTTGGGCGATCTTCTCTAACCCGACGGCTCGCAACAGTTTTGCAATTTTGTCTGCCTTTTGAGCCCCGTCGACGATCGCGATATCCGATCTTTTCACAGGGTGTGAAAAATCGTTTTCGGCAAAATTGGGGCCTGTCCAACTGCTTTGGTTTGTTGCGTTTTTCGCCGTCCTTGGCTGTGGAGAACACCGCTTCGGGGCAAATGCCGCCTTAACTTTCAGCGGTTCATCCCCGATAAAGAAGGTCTGCCGACGGCGGCACCGCAAAATCCGCTTCGTGGGGTACTCGATTCGGGCTGGCGAGTGCGACGAGGGAGAAGAAGGGCTCCCGGATTGCGATGGCGATGATGACGGATTGCTGCGCCGCGGTGACCAATGCTTGAAGTGATATTTGCCGTATACGATTTCTTCCGACTGCGACGACGACGATGTTAGAGATTTGGAACGCCGCACTGGACCAGTTAAAGACCAAAGTCAGCGCCGACAATTTCACCACCTGGTTCGAAAAAATACGTTTTCATCACGAAGACGAAGACACCTACTATCTGGAGGTGGACGACGACTTCTTCAAGGCCTGGATCGAGGACAATTACCTCGATCTCATCGAGGACGCTCTTCAGGAGGTGACGGGCCAGAGCCTGGATGTGGTTCTGGACGTCGAGGAGGCGCTCCACGAAGAGGTCGAGGAGCAGCGAATCGAGCTGGACGAGATGCCGCGGGCGGCGCGCATGGCGCGGCTCGATGGCGACGGCCAGACGGCGCTCTTCGATTATTTGCCGGCCACCGAAAAAGCGCCCGATCTGGATCAGGCGGTCACCGACGCCGGAATGAATCCGCGCTATACCTTCGATGAGTTCGTCGTCGGTCCCTCCAATCAGTTCACCTACGCTGCCTGCCAGGCCGTGGCCACCACGCCGGCGCAGACCTATAATCCGCTGTTCATCTTCGGTGGCGTGGGCCTCGGAAAGACCCATCTGCTGCAGGCCATCGGCATCGAGATGTTGCGCCACAACCCCCGATCGAGGGTGATGTACCTGTCGTCGGAGGAGTTCATGAATCAGCTCATCACGAGCCTGCGCAACAAGGAGATGAACGCCTTTCGCAACCAGTTTCGAAACGACTGCGACCTTCTGCTCGTCGACGATATCCAATTTATCGGTGGAAAGGATTCCACACAGGAGGAGTTCTTCCACACCTTCAACGCCCTATATCAGAGCGGCAAGCAGATCGTGGTGACCTCCGACAAGACTCCTCAGGATCTACCGGGGATCGAGGAGAGATTGGCCAGTCGCTTTTCCTGGGGGCTCATCGCCGATGTTCAACCTCCGGGGATCGAGACCCGAATGGCGATCCTGGAACAAAAAGCAGAGGCCGACGGCATCGAGCTAGGAAAGGACGTGGCGATGCTCTTGGCCCGAAGCATTCGCAGCAACGTGCGAGAGCTGGAGGGAACGCTGATCCGACTCGGGGCCCAGGCCAGCCTGATGGGAACTCCTTTGACCGTCGATTTCGCCCGTCAGATGTTGCAGAGGATGAATATCGATCACCGCCGAAAGGTGGGCGTCGATGA
>SLPW01000280.1 GCA_007131755.1 Myxococcales bacterium
GTGCTCAAGGATGCACCGCAAAATGCGTTTCGCCGTCGGCTCGATGAGGCCCGGGCTGCCCGACGGCCGGTGCTGACCCATAGGCAGATGCGAGAAGAGGGCCAATGACGACGCCCACGACAAGCGAGGATTGAGAGATGGCCGAATTGACCCCCGTGGAGTTGGAGTATTACCAGCAGGGCATGGACCAGAATCAGCGCATGACCTTCATGTCCCATTATAATAGCCAGAAAAAGGACCGGGTCATCGGGCTGGCGCTGAGTATTATCGTCGGCGAGTTCGGGGTGGACCGGTTTTACGCCGGTGACGTGGGGCTGGGGATATTGAAGCTGGTGACCTTCGGGGGATGTCTGGTGTGGTGGTTTGTCGATCTATTCTTGATCATGGGTCGCATCGACGAGGTCAACCGAGCGAAAGCCCACGAGATCGCCACCATGGTGCGTCATGGAGCCGTGGCGCCGCCACATCTTCCGCCAGGCGGAGGGGGCTATCAATACCCCCAGAGTGGACAGCCCCAGGGAGATCCCCGGGGCTATGCAAACCCCAAGCCCCGGGGCGAAGACGGTTCTCCCTGGGACGAGAAGTGGTAAGTCGTGAGGCTCAAAGATTCATGAGCTTGGAGAGAATCTCCTTCATAATCTCCGTGGTGCCACCGCCGATGGAGAGAAGACGGGTGTCTCGCCATGCACGGGCCACAGGACCTTCCTCGACGTAGCCCATGCCGCCGTGGAGTTGGAGGCAGCCGTCGATGACCTCCATGGCGATGTCGCCGACGAGCATCTTGGCCATTGAGATTTCACGCTGGGCGGGAACACCGCGACCGAAGAGATCCGTGGCGTGGTACGTCAGTGATCGGCAGGCCTCGAGCTTCGTCTCCATCTCTACCAGCTTGTGGCGGGTGACTTGAAAGCCGGTCAGCGGTTTTCCAAAGGCCTGGCGCTCCTGACAGTATTTGATGGTCCTGTCGACCACCAGTTGGGCGCCGGCGGTGCCGGTCAGAGCGCCGACGAGGCGTTCGCCCTGGAAATTCTGCATGATGTAGTAAAAGCCTGCGCCTTCGTGTCCCAGAAGGTAGCGCGATGGAATTCTGCAATCTTCGAAGAAAAGCTCTGCGGTGTCGGAGCTGTGGTTTCCGATCTTTTCGAGCTTCTGCCCCACCTCGAATCCCGGAGTGTCCGTGGGGAAGAGAAAGAGGCTGATCCCGCCGTAGCGATCGTCCGGATCGGTGCGGGCTGCCAGGGTGATGAAGTCAGCGCGGGTGCCGTTGGTAATCCAGGTCTTCTGGCCGTTGATGATGTAGTCGTCGCCGTCCTTGACGGCCCGGGTGGTAATGCCTGCTACGTCGCTGCCAGCTCCTGGCTCGGAGACACCGAGGGCGGCGATCTTGTCTCCTTTGAGCGCCGGTGTGAGGAATTCCTCTTTTTGTTCCTCCGTGCCGATCTCGTTGATGATGGGGGTGGCCATATCGGTCTGTACGAGGACCGACATGGCGAGGCCGGCCATCTGGCATCGTGGAAGCTCCTCGGACCACACGGCGGTATACCAGATATCTCCACCGGAGCCGCCCACCTCCTCGGGGTAACGGGCGCCTAGAAAGCCGAGCTTGCCCATCTCCTGATAGACCTCGCGGGGGAAGATCCGCTGCTCCTCCCACTCTTCGGCGTTGGGTGCCAGCTCCTTTTCGCAGAAGTCACGAACGGCTTTGCGAAACATATCGTGTTCTTCGGTGAACTGAGGATATTTTTTTTCAGCCATGGTGGGATATTCTCCGTTCTGGGGGCGCTTGCATCACTCATCCTCCTCCCGGAAGACCGAGTGACATGGTTAGTGTTCACTTACTTTGTCGGAGGGATTGTAATGCACACCGGGCGGAGCGGCAACCTCGAATCACTCGTGGAGGTTCGAAAGGGCGAAGAACTCAAGCTTCTTGTTGCTCTCACGCAGGCGCGCGGCGAGGGTGGTGACAAAGCTCCAGAGGATTTCCGTGGCCATTTTGGGATCGGCGTCCATGAGTTCCAGAAATTCACTGCGGGGAATGACGCCGAGTTGGCTGCTCGTGCCGGCGATGGCGTGGGCGCTGCGGGTGGCGCCCGACTCCACAAGTGCCATCTCTCCGAAGGAATCACCGGACTTTAGAAAAGCCAGGGCTTCCTCGCCGACGCCGTCGATATCGGTGGAGATTCGGACTTCGCCCTCCAAGATGAAGTACAGTGCGTCGCCGGGGTCTCCTTTTCGAAAGATGGCGTCGCCGGCTTTGTAGCGCGGTGTCTTGGTGATGGCCACGAGCTCGGCGAGGGCGTTGTCGCTGACGTGCTCGAAGAGTTCGATTTTGCGAAGGCGGGAGAGATCGACGAGATTCCAGCTCACGGTTGTCCTCGCTTGGTGAAGTTGGGCCCCGGAGACGGGGATGAATCTATGAAAATGGCTGCGAGGAATATGGTACGAGGTCTGGAGGGAAGCACAAGAGAAGTGGGTCACGCGATCTGGCAGAAAAAAGAGAGCCGCCCCGACCTCCGGAGGATGAGGTCGAGGCGGCTTTCTCCTCTTCAAAGTGAGGAAAACGACTTTTAGGCCCGGGAGTTACTCATCATGCACATGGACATGGAGCTCGTCTCCCTGAGCGGCCTCATAAAAGACGTCGCCGTCTCGGGTGAAATCGATCAGAAGGTCTGTATGTCCTCCAATCAATCCCTCGATATGGAAGTGATCGCTATGGTTGTTCATACTGACGAGGTCTGTGTCGAAACCATGGACGTCGTATGAAAAGCCCTGATCGCCGAGGGGTACGCAAATCTCTTCGTCGTCATCGTTGAAGAGACGGAACCCGATGGATGTATGGGAGGCACCGACGTCAAGATCCAGACTTCCGTGCCAGTGGTCGCCATCGCTGTAGACGAGAACTGCTTCGTCATCGCCGCGATCGAGGAGATCCACCTCGCTGACGTCCTGGTATAGCTCGTGGTCGACGTCGACGTGAAGATCATCGCCTTGGGCGGCTTCATAGAAGGTGTCGCCGTCTTTAGTGAAATGGATGTGCAGATCGACGTGGCCCTCGCTCAAGCCCTGAATGTGGAAGTGATCGCTGTGGGTGTTGAGGTAGAGGACATCGTCGTCGACACCATGAATTTCATAGTCGAAGCCGTCACTTCCCAGAGGAATATGGACTTCTTCGTTGTTGGCGTCGAGGAAACGGAATCCCAGGGACTCGTGACTGCATGCGCTGGCATCTAGGCTGATGCTTCCATGCCAGTGGTCTCCGTCGCTATAGACGAGGGTGCTCTCGTCGTCGCGACGATCGAGGAGTTCGACGTTGACGATGGACTCGTAATCGGAGTCGCCTTCGAGGATATGAACGTCGAGATGGTCGCCCTGGGCGGCTTCGTAAAAGACGTCGCCATCTTTGGTGAAAGAGATGTGAAGCTCCGTCTGACCTTGTTGGATTCCCTGAATGTGGAAGTGGTCACTGTGGGTGTTCAAGTCGATGAGGTCGTCGTCATAGCCGGCGATTTCGTAGTCGAAGCCATCGCTGCCGAGGGGGATTTCGACGACCTCTTCGTCGCCATTGAGAAAGCGAAATCCGATGGACTCATGGCTGTCGGCGTCGGCGTCGAGGCTTATGCTTCCGTGCCAGTGATCGCCATCGCTATATACGAGGGTGCTCTCGCCATCGTTGCGGTCGAGAAGCTCGACGTTGACGATGGTCTGATATTCTTCGGCATCAGCATCGAGGATGAGGACGGAGAGTTCCGGGGTGGTGTAGACGGTATCTCCATCGTGGACGAGCTCGAAAGTGAGGTCTGTGGAGCCGGCCTCGAGGCCGGTGAAGTGGACGTGGTCGCCGTGGTTATTGATATCGATCAGGTTTGTGTCGGCGGCCGAGATTTCGATCTCCCAGCCGTCGCTGCCAAGGGGAACGTCGACTTCGTCGTCGTCGGCGTCCAGGAATCGAAACCCGATGGATCGGCGATCTTCGCCGACCTGGAGCGAGAAGGGGCTTCCGTGCCAGTGGTCGCCGTGGACGTAAGCGGTGACATCTTGATTGTCGTCGCGGTCGAGAAGTTCCAGGGAAGCGATGTCGCCTTCGGGAGTTTGATTCTCCTTCGGATCATCATCATCTCCGCAAGCTGCTGCGGTAGCCAGACATAGAACGAGAAAGGGGACGAGGAATCTGTATGACAGGCTTCGAGACTTCATATTTTCTCCGTGATTTCAGCCTAACCAGTAATTTGAATGGGGCCTGTGGGAGTCGCCTTGTGTAGGGCGGCGATCCCATTGGCGACGAACTTATAGCGAATCAGGGATCCAGACGCAAATGCAAATTGTTTGCGTGTGCGTCGGTATGACGAAGCTGTCAGCGGATATTCTTCACCGTTGTCAGTGACGCACAGGACTGCCGATGCGCAGGAGCACATCGTCTCCGACGGGAGGTCATTATATAGGGGTTGGATGGCTCAGCTTGGAGCAGAGTTCGTCCGAAAGCGGAGCAGAGACTACGCAGTGTGGCGGAAGAGATCAGGTATGCTGAGGCTGACCTGGGGAGTTATTCGAAGATTGGCGGTTGATTCGCTCGGCGACGACGACGGCGTCGACGATGGACCAGATGTGGACGACCCAGCCCAAGAAGACGAACCACAGCAAGA
>SLPW01000585.1 GCA_007131755.1 Myxococcales bacterium
CGTCGGCGTAGTCCTCGATGGTTGGAGCCTCGGCGTTTGGTCGGTAGGCCACGGGGAGGCCGCCGCCGATGTCGATGGTGTCGATCTGGCAACCGTCGATATTTTTTTCGAGGTGATGGGCAAAGTCAACGCAGCGCCTGACGCCCTCGACGAGCAGCGCAAGCTCGCAGCCCTGAGAGCCGGTGTGGACGTGGAGGGCGTTGAGCCACCGGTGGCGACGAAAGGTTTCGACAAGGGCCCGGCGCCGGCGCACGATCGACACTCCGAATTTCGAGGTCTCCGTGGCCACGCTGGTGGCGTCGATTTCACCCTTTCCGACGACGGGATTGATCCGCACGCCGATGGTGGCCTGTCGGGGAACGGCGAGTTCGGCGATGCGTTCGACCTCCTGGAGGTTATCGGCGTTGATGTGGACGCCCAGTTCCAGCGCCGCTTTGATTTCGGCTGTCCTCTTCGCCGGGGAGTCGTAGACGATCTTCGACGGATCGACGCCGGCGGCCTTCGCGACTTCGATTTCCCCCATCGAGGCAGCTTCCAGGCCGGCGCCCCGTTCGACGAGTTTGTGCAATACGGAGACGAGGGGATTGGCTTTGACGGCCACGGCATGCAGTGCGTCGGCGGGAAAGGCCTGCTCTAGCCGTTGGTAACGTTGTTCCAATTTGTCGAGATCGAAGAAAACCGCCCAGGATGAATTCTGCCGCAGAAGATCGTTGGAAAAGGCAGCCCGCAATATCTCGTCGGTATTGTCCATGGTCGAGCCCATAGGTTTCGGGTTCGTTGGCTTGGGTTAGGGGCTTTTCCGGCAATCGGATGTGACTTCGCCAGACGTGATGACCAGGCGTTTTTCATTTCCTTCATCGAAGGCCTCGACGTGCAGTGTACTCCGAAGGCAGGTGTCGCGGTAGTGACTCTGAAGGACGACGTTCACCGGCCCCGGGCTGTCGAAGAATAAGCCCTGACACCATGCGGAGGCGACGAACCGGGAGGGATAATGCTGGAACCAGCGCGGAGTTTCGATGCCGCCGAAACAATCGCCCATGGCCGGGGCGTCGTCGCCGGAAGATGTGGCTTCGATGACAGGATATTCATGCTCGAATGAATACATCTTCGGGATCGGATGGAGCAGAGCCCAGGCGATGCGATTTTCTTCGGAGAGGTGATGCAGCATCATCATTCGTTTTTGAAGCGGGGAAGCGACGCTGGTGAGCAATACAACAGCGACGCAGAAGGCGTGGGCAGATATCAATAAGCGCCCCGAGATAGAGAGCGTGCTCAGGCCGGCAAAGAGAGGAGTGAAGGGTGAGGACCGCTTGGTCTCTTCAGTGTCCGGAGACAACAGGGCGGCGGCGATGACGATGGAGCAGACAGCAAGCATCAGCGCTCCGATTCCGGCGCCCGCTCCGGCGGTGGCCACAGTGCCCGTGGCGAGTCCTATGGCGATGATTGCGAAATATCGGTAGCGAAGGAAGAGGGCCAATGGGATCGCCGACTCCGCTATGACGACGACCCGAGAGTGCCAGGTGGCCAGGCTTCGAAGTTGCTCGGCCTCCATGGAGGTCCGTAGCCAGGGATACAAGCCATTTTCGTTTCGCAGAAAGTACAGATCGTGGAGAATTTCTCCCGACCAATAGCCCCCGGTCCATTTGCCCAGGGCGGAGCAGAAAAAGATCATCGCCACCGTCGTCTTGGCGAGCATCATTGCTTGAGGGCGAAGATCGTCGTCGGTGCGATTCAGATGCAGCGCCAGCCACAACAGCCACAGGGCGACCCAGAAATAAACCACATATTGGGCCCGTGTGAAGAAGTCGGCATGAAAGAGCAAGAAGGTGGTGGAGCCGAGGAAGATGGTCGCCGTGACGATGGCGCGGATGCGCTCGAGTCGCCACAGGCAAAGGGCCACCAGGGCGGGAAGTGCGTAGACCACAGCGGCTGCTTCGGGAATTGCCAACGGGCCGGGAAAGAGATGTGCCTCGACAGCAACGGGCTTGCTTCGGAGCAGCAGATCCAAGACACCCTTCGTCTCGTGAAACCAGGCCACGATCCACGTCAGCGCCACGCCCACAAATACCCGTGACGTGCGACGTCGGACGGAATCATCGCAGGCGGTGGAGTCGGGCTGGAACATCGACTACCGCCAGACGTCGGGATATTTCAGTTTCCCGGAGTCGGGCCGAACGTAGACGCTGACCAGGGGAACGCCGGCGATATCGACGACGTGAGCCGGAGCCATGGTGCCGTAATCTTCCCACAGCGGAAGGAGAAGATAGCTGAACTCGGCCTGCTGGTGATATAACGCGTAGTTGCTCGCCCGCTGGGAGGAGGCCCTCAGATCGGGGCGGGCGCGCTCTTCTTCGAGGTAGACGTCCCAGGCGTGGCCCAGGATCTTATGGATCCAGACCCGTCCGTCTTCCGATGCGTGTTCGTTGAGCCAGGGAAGGGCCTCGCCAGATGAATGGCCCCAGAATTGGCGAACCATCTCGCCGTCGGCAGCACCCTGGTAGGAGCCGATGAGCTCGTTGTAATAGGCCGTGCCCTGGGGATGGTTGTCGGCGGTGGTACGAGCGGCGGGGACGACGACGCAGGCGGTGAGCACGCCGGCGACGATTGGCATGGCAAAATTGGTGGAACTTCCCAGCCTCTTCTCCACCCAGGGCCGCAGCCCACGCATGACGGCCACCACTCCGAGACCGGCGAGGATGGCCACGAAGGGCATGGCCGGCATCCAGTGCTTGGTGCCCCCGAAGATGGGGGTGTCCGGCGAGGCGATAAGGGCGATGGGAAAGATGATGTTGATCGCCAACAAAAGCCCCGTGCCTCGATAGTCGGCCTTGCTGTCGAGTTGCGGCCAGCGCCGTTGGCCCAGGGCCTTCACCGTGTCCTTCCAGCGCTGCCACTGCCCGCTCTGCCAGAAATAGTGAATGGCCCCGATGGCAAAGGCCACCAAAATCACGGTGGGGATGGTCACCAGGCTCATCACCCAGGGATAGGAGACGGGAAAGGGCGGGATCTGTAGATCCTGGCCGAAGTACTGCACGAAGTAGTGCTCGTGCTCGAGGTGAAATTCCATATACCAGCGCACGCGGGCGAAGGTGTCGAACCAGTGACGCGGCCACAGGGCGTAGAATAGAAGGGGGCCGAAGACGAGCATCGACCAGAAGGCTTTGGGGATAGGGGCGAACTGAAAAGCCGGTTCGTCGTCTTCGGTGCGTTGGAAGCGAAATTCTCGCCAGTGGGTAAGCACCCAGTGGCCGACGAGGACGATGGGCAAGAAGAAAGCGTTGAGCTTCACAGACAGGGCGAGGCCGAACAAAATCCCCGTCGCAAGCGCCCAGCGCTTCGAGTCGTAGCTTCGCCAGTAGGCATAGGTCACCCAGAACCAGAAAGCGGTGATGGGGACGTCGAAGCAGGCCATGTGGGCGTGGAAGAAAAATCGGGGCTGAAAGAGCAGCGCCGCGGCGGCCACCAACCCCGCCAGTTGCCCCCCCAATTCGCGGGCGAAGAGATAAACCCCGGAGACGAGGGCCGCCGCACACAGCATGGCTGGAAAACGCCAGGCCGTCGACGGGCTCATCACCCCCAGAATGTCGTGAAATATCTTATGAGACAGGGCGAAGGCGGCCTTCATCAACACCGGATGCTCCGGGTTATATGCCCAGTGCTGGTCGATATTCTCCTGGCTGAAGCTGGCCGCCAGGTCGCCGGCCCAGAGATTGGCCCACAGATCTTCGAACCACCCCACGTAGAGTTGGCCGGCCCGAAAATAAAACCCCTCGTCGCGCGTAAAGCCCACGTCCGTGGTGGCCAACAACAGGAGCACAGTGGCGACGAAGATAGAGCCGGCCACCATGCGATCTGTGATGCGCTGGGAGGCAGGCATTTATTCACTCCTCGTCGAAGAGATCCGGGCGTCGTCGGCGGGTTCGCTCCTCGGCCTTGTCGCGGCGCCACTGTTCGATCTTTGCATGGTGGCCGCTGAGCAGGACCTCGGGGACCTGATGACCCCGGAAATCACGGGGCCGAGTGTAGTGCGGATACTCCAATCGATGGGTGCTAAAACTCTCCTCGGTGACGGAGGCTTCGTTTCCGAGGACGCCGGGCAAGAGCCTCGTCACTGCGTCAAGGACGACCATGGCCGCCACTTCGCCGCCGGTCAACACGTAATCGCCGATGGAGATTTCTCGGTCGATCCAATTCTTGCGCACCCTCTCGTCGACCCCCTCGTAGCGTCCACAGGTCAGAATGAGCCCCGATTCCTGAGATAATTCGCGGGCCATGGCCTGATCGAAGGGTTCTCCCTGGGGGGTGAGCAGGATGCGCGGGGCCTCGGGGAGCGACTGGCGGGCAGCCTCCAGGGCGCCCACCAGTGGCTCGGGCTTCATCACCATCCCCGCGCCGCCTCCGTAGGGGATGTCGTCGCATTTTCGGTGTTTGTCCGTGGCGAAGTCACGGATATTCGTCAGCTCCACGTCGAAGTGGCCCCGCTCGATGGCCTTTTGGGTCAGGCTGGTATGAAGGGGGCTTTCGAAGAATTCGGGGAAGAGCGTCAGGATTTGGATTTGGTAGGGCATGGTGGGGCGGGGGATAGGTAGAGTGGGTAGTGGGTAGTGGGTAGTGGGTAGTGGGTAGTGGGTA
>SLPW01000294.1 GCA_007131755.1 Myxococcales bacterium
CGTCCAATCGCGCATCACGTCCAGTTGGCCAATGGTCGGCAATTGCTCGACGAGCACCCGATTGAGCGCTGGCTCGACGGACTGGAAGACAGACTGCCCCGCTTCGCCTACTTCCCCTTTGGCGGAGGACGAAGAGTGTGCATCGGCAACTACTTCGCGAAGATGGAGGCCCTTCTGGTGATCAGCACCATGGCCCAGCATTTCGAGATGGATTCCGCCGCCGACGAGCCCCTTCGTGTCCAGCCGTCGATCACTCTTCGGCCAAAGACGAATATCGACGTGCGAGTTCGACGGCGTACGGTGCCGGGTACGAATCCTGAGCGTGAGAAACACATCGTAGGTTCCTCTCCGGCGAAGTGCCCGGTGAGTACGCGGACCTGACGGGTGCTTGCGCATCGGCTTGCGCTTCCCAAAGACGAATGGGTTCTCTCGAACGGCAGTAGGCTGTCTGCGCGAAATACTGCCGATGGGCTGGAGCCGCATCGTCTCCGTAAAACAAAGCGACTTCCCGGAGGCTCCTCTCGTTGTTTGCCTGCCCAGGGCTCGCTACCATGGATGAGCTACCCGTATCTGGCGTGCTTTCCCTGAGGCGATCGATGAAAAGGCCAACGCTTCATCTTCGGCGGGGACCTGTGCTCATCCTACTGCTGGCTGGACTCTTTTTCTCCGGTGACGCCTTCGGCGAAGACGAACATCCGACACACAGTGCGATCGAAGCTCGCCAGACGGAGGGACTCTCGGGGCAAGAGACGATCGAATCGTCGACAATGTGCTTCCGGTCCTCACCACTTGGCGACATCGAAAAGATATGTCGTGGCGAGGACGACCTCGTCATCGTCGGCCCTGATCCGTTGGTCGTGCAGAGCCGTCCCTTTTATGACACAGCCTTCGGAACTATCTACTACCAAGAAGGAAGTGGATCTCTATTGTACCGGATGTGGGTGATCAACTGCAGTGATCGCATGCAGGAGATCTCGAAATTCGAAATGATGCAGACTCGCCGACTTCGTATCACCCGATATGCCGAGACGGAGCTCGTCGATGCCGATATTGGTACGACGATATATTCTTTCGATCCTCTGCGACGGATCGAGCCTCACAGGAGCATACCGCTCTTCACGTACACGCGTCCCCGCGGACCCAACAATTACCGACACGGGACATACAAGTTCAAGATCTACTGTGCGGACTCCCAAATGGGTGACTCTTCTAACGAAGTCGACAACGATGAAGGGACGATTTGCGCCCGTTATGACCTTCAGGTCGAGAACCGCCAACTGAAACGTTCCCTTGAGCAATGCCGTCAATGCGAGGGCAAAATCATCCGGGGGGGATTCGGAAATCCCAACGCCTATTGCAATTGCAAGGCCACTGACCACGACGCACCCTGTGAAGTGCATTTTGACTGCCAGGGCCGTTGCCTCATGATACGCGGCACGGGCCACTGTCCCCAACATTTGTGTCGTCTCAGCGACGTGATCGAGCCAAAGGGAATATGTTCTCCAAGAAAATCCTTTGTGCGTCGATCCTGCGTCGTAGAAGATTCACGGCTCTGGGTGGACAAGTGTTCCGAAGAAGTCCCCGAGAAGATGCGGCAAGACTTCGGCTGCGACGAATAACCCCACAAAAATCCCGAGTACACGACCACAGTGATGAGGGGGTCGAAAGGTGCACGGCGCGATCAAGAAGGATGCGCGGAGAATACCGCCGAAGGGCAACCGCGCATCGTCAATTCGTGTTCAGATGGACAAGGTCAATCGTGTCCAACGGTGGCGATACGCTAGCACCGTCGCGTGGGCCGGACAAAACCGTCGAGTATGAGTCGGTCCACCGATCGTGCACTCTCCTTTCAGTCGTTTTGAACCGCTTTTGAACACCCTTAAGTGCCAGCAAGCCCCGGGTCTGCCAAATTAACAGTTGACCCTTTCCCTCAAGGGCATAACTTAAAACAGCAGACGGGTGCACACCCTTGATGAACAGTTTCTGAACAGCCTAGACTCCGCCGACATCTAGCCTCTTCGAAGAGACTTCCCCATGGCCACTTTCCAAAAATCGAGCCTCATCCCGGCCAGTGCCGACGAGGTTTATCAATGGCACGCCCGAGAAGGAGCCTTTGAACGTCTGACCCCATCCTGGGACGAGATAAGGACCCTCAGCGCTCCGCAGAGTCTCGACGACGGGGCTCGCAGGGTCATGGAGCTCCAGCGAGGACCGGTGCGGCCTCCCTCGGCGCTGGCCGCCGGACGAGGGTGAGATGGAGCATTATGATGTGGCCATCATCGGCGCAGGCTTCGGTGGCCTTGCCTGCGCACTCACTCTTGCCCAGCGCGGTCAAAAGGTGGTCCTCTTCGAGCGCCTGACCTATCCAGGCGGCTGTGCCAGCACCTTTGTACGGCGCGGATACCGCTTCGAATCGGGGGCCACCCTATTCTGCGGCTTTCATCGCCAGCAGTTATTTCACCGATGGATCGAATCCTTCGGCCTGGACGTCGTCTTCCAACCTCTCGATCCGATCCTGACCTTGCGAAGCGAGGAGTTCACCCTCGACGTTCCCTCCGAACGCGAACGCCTCGTCGACGAATTCTGTGCCCTTCCCGGCGCTCCGAAGAAGCGGCTTCGAGACTTCTTCGACTGGCAGCGTACCATCGCCGACGCCCTCTGGGACTGCTTCGCCGACCCGGATCTGCTCCCCCCTCTCGGAGTACGTAACCTGGCGCGGCATTTCCTGCGCGCTCCCCGCTACCTACGTCTGGCCCGCCTTGTGGGGACCCCTCTCGGTGAGGTCCTTCGCCGACACCAATTATGGGACTATTTGCCCTTTCGGACCTACGCCAACGCCCTGTGCCAGATCACTGTCCAGACCGACGCCAACAGCGCAGAGGCCCCCTTTGCGCTGGGAGCGATGGACTACTTTTTTCGGGGGACCGGACATATCCACGGCGGAATTGGCGTCCTCGCCAGGGCCCTCTCCGAGCAGATCACAGTGCTGGGCGGGAACGTCAAATTTGCGGAACCGGTCTGGAGGCTCATAGACACCGACCGGGGGTGGGAGATCGAGACTCGGCGGGATAAGTATTCGGCCCGTCAGGTTGTCGCCAATACGCTGCCGGCCAATCTCGCCGATCTGCTGGGCAAGCCCGTTGACGACATATCTCGGCTGTCCCACCTCCACGAACAGGTCACCCGCGGCTGGGGAGCGGCCATGCTCTATCTGGGCGTAGACGCCTCGAAGATCTCAAATCCCTGTGCTCATCATCTCCAGCTCATCGATAGCACGAATAAGCCCCTTCGGGAGGGAAACCATATCTTCTGCTCCGTCAGTGGAGCCGATGAGCCGGATCGCAGCCCAAGCGGCGAACGCACCGCCACCGTGTCCACCCACGTGGATATGGGCCGCCTCTGGACGAAGAACCCACGGGAGCAAGCCGAATATGTGGCGGCCGTCCAGCACCGGATGCGCAGGACCCTCGAGAGGCGTGCTCCCGATCTGTGGGAGGCGGTGTGCTTCGAGATGACCGCCAGCCCACGAACCTTCGAGCGATTTACGAATCGCCGCCGAGGCTATGTCGGGGGAATTCCTCGCACCGCAGGCCTGCACAACTACCGACATCTCTCGCCATACGAAGTTCACGACGGGCTCTATCTCGTGGGCGATACCGTCTTCCCCGGCCAGAGTGTCCTCGCCGTCGCCCTCGGTGGAGTTCGTGTTGCCGAAGCCATCGCTCCTGCAAAATCTTCCCATCGGATCCGCCATCATGCCGCGACTTGAAGAGACCATTGTCGTTGACCCTTAAAGATTGATCGACCATCGAATATTGAACCTCCTGCGTCTACCGGGCCCCGTAAAAGGGCTCCCGGACCCGTGCGAGAAGGGTGGCGCGTTCCCGCCGAAGAACTCGAGCCTTCCGAACGGGAACTTCGTGACTTTCTCGTCCGCCAATGGCATCTCGTAGATGCTTTTATTTCCACCCCAACCACCAAAGATGAACCATGTCCAAAATCGACTACAGCACCCCTGTCACCACGATCGACGGCAAAGAACAGACCCTCGAGAAATATCGCGGACAGCTCCTGCTGATCGTCAATACGGCCAGCAAATGTGGGTTCACCCCCCAATTCGACGGCCTCGAAGAGTTGTGGCAAGAGTTCGGTGACCAGGGTCTCGTCATCCTGGGATTTCCCTGCAATCAATTCGGCAACCAGGATCCGGGCTCCAACGACGAGATCGCCAGTTTTTGCCGCAAGAATTACGGCGTCACCTTTCCGATGCACCAGCGCATCGACGTCAACGGATCCGACGCTCATCCCCTATTTCAGCAATTGAAGAGCGGCGCCCCCGGTCTGTTATCTACCAAAGGCATCAAGTGGAATTTCACGAAATTCCTCGTCGCTCCAGACGGAACCATCGTCGAGCGTTACGGCCCGAAGACGACGCCGGAACAATTGCGAGACCATATCGTCGAGCACCTCGCCATTGCGGTTGGCTGAGGACTGGTGGGTCGTCTCCGGGAGGCCACGAATAGCCGGAGACGCGAACCCCGGTGACGACACTCAGAGGACGGTGCAGGATCCGGTGTCACCCGGGGCGAGGCGGTCATTGTAGAACACCGGGGTGACGGGGTAGAA
>SLPW01000022.1 GCA_007131755.1 Myxococcales bacterium
CCGGCTTTAATCGGCGCTCCTGGCCCTGGCCCAGGCCCGTCCTTTGCTTTTGCGCGGTTCGTGGCACACGGAAACTACCTGGGTATCGCCGAAGAAACGATTACCGTCGATCGCCGAATGAGGCCCCATCGCCTGCGATTTTCTTCCCGACATTTGCACCGCGTTCGCTCTACGGTAAGAATCATCCCGTTCTTCGCAGGTACATCTGAGGTGTCCGGCGTAGACGACCACGACTGACGATGTGTGGCAAATGGAGATATGGATGCGGCGAATATTGTTCTTTCTGGCCCTTGGGCTTCTCTTTATTCCGGTGACGCTCTCGGCGCAGACTTACGACGCGGGAGATTGCATCCTGGGCCCGTTGAACTGTCATGCGACACCGCACGCTGAGGGACCGACGAAGATGGATCCAAAACTGGATCTGCTTCGACGGGTCATGGAAACCGAGGGACTCGACTCGTCAGTCTTCGGTCCTGCCGGGGCACCGCGCGACGTCGACGAGGAGCGGGTATCCGTGTTGGTGCGCTTCGACGCCGCGCTCAATAAGGATGAACGATCCCTCTACGAAGAGCGGGGTGTCGACTTCGAGGTCCGCGACGGCAGGGTCGTTCGAGTGGGCGATATCTACCTCGCCAGAGTGAAGTGGAGCGCCCTGGAAGAGCTCGCCCGGGACCGGCGCATCCGGCGCGTCGAATCGACGTGGAGTCCCACCGTGGAGCTCCCTCTGGAGACGACGTCGAAGCTCGTGGGAGCCGCCCAGGCACAGCGCCATCCAGAGCTCGAGGTCGACGGCTCCGGGGTGACCGTCGTGGACATCGACGATGGCTTCGACGTCTTTCATCCCCATATGTTTCGGGCCGACGGCGGGCTCTATGAGTGGCACGACGAAGACAATACGGGCCGCTTCGACCCCGGCGTGGACACCGTCGAGATCGATGGCGAGCGCTACACGCTTCGGGTTCTGCATGCCACCCAATACGACCGAGACTATAGCTCGGAGCCCGTCGGTGACTTCCAGCCCGATCGAGATTGGCTCTACGCCGATATCAACGACAATCAACAACGCGACGTGGGTCCGCAAGGGGGGTTTACGGAGTCCGATCCGGCCTACGGAGAACCGCTCTTCGTCGTCGACGACGTCAACCGAAATGGCCGACTCGACGCCGGCGAAAAGCTGGTTCGCCTGGACACCTCGAAGTTCAAGAAGGTGGTCCACGACGGACAATCCTACCTGCGCGGCGACAACCTCATCGAGGTCATGGACGCCCAGTATTCCACCTATCACGGAGCCGGCGTCACCAGCATCCTGGCAGGTGGTCAACCGGGATTTCACAACCGAGTGGGCCTTGCTCCGGGGGTGGAGGTCATCGGCCACAGCTATTTCGTCGAGGAGCAGAGCCAGGGGGGCTCCTTCTCAGATCAATTCTACGCCATTCAGGACGCCATGGAGTCCGACGCCCAGATCGTCCTCCACGAGTGGACGGATATCGTGTCCATGCCCTTCGACGGGTCTAGCCTCGTCGAGCAGGCCATGGACACGGCTCGCGACGCCGGAGTCATCCAGGTCAACCCCGTTGGCAACCTCAACTCCGCAGGAAAGCACATCCACCGCGAGGTGGCCGCCGGAGAATCGGTGGAGCTCGAATTCCATGTGGGAGACGGCTTCCAATGGGGCCAGCAGACCGTGCCCTACGCCGTGATCTATCTATCCCTGTTCTGGCGCGGGGATCACACGCCGGAGGTCACCCTGATCGGCCCGAGCGGCCTGGAAGAGGTACTGGATACTTCGTCGTCGCAATTCAATGACGCACAGCTCTGGGTGAACACCCAGGAGACCGAGCGGAACACCCGACAGATGCTGGTCTATCTGTGGAAGGAGAATCAACTCCAATCGCTGGACGTGGGAGACTATACCCTGCGGCTGGAGGGATTCGAGCATGACGACGGCGTCACCGGTCGTATCACCGACCAGCATTCGAGCTGGGGACGTGGCGTCACCTGGCACGACGAGACCATTGATTACGGCACGGCCGTCTATCCGTCGTCGGCGGACTCCGCCATCGGTGTCGCCGCCTTTGGTGGGGTTCATCCCGACTTTAGCACCGAGCCCGGCGAGCTTCGCGACTACTCCGGAAGAGGTCCGCGCCTCGACGGCGCTCCCATGGTCGATCTGGCCGCTCCCGACGACCCCTACGCCGCCATGACCACCAGCGGAGAATTCGGTCCTCATTTTAGCGACCCGGCTCCGTTTATGACCTTCGGCGGAACCAGCGGAGCCGGCCCCCATGTTGCCGCCGCCGCGGCTCTGTTGATGGACCATTTTCCCGAATGGGATGCGGACGCCATCGAAGACCAACTGCTGGCATCGGCCATGACCGACGATTTGGCCCCCGATTTCGGAGATCTGCCCAATCGCCACTGGGGGCTCGGAAAGGTCGACGTCTTCACCGCTCTCCTCGGAGAGCCCGGGACAGAGGAACCACCCCAACTTCCACAGGCCGACCTGGTGGTGATTACGGAAGACGGCCAAGAGGTCGTCTTCGACGCCTCGGCGGGCAGTGCTCCCGATGGCGAGGAGTTGGAGTATCGCTTCGACATCGAATACGACGGCCTCTGGAATCGAGACTGGTCTTCCGACCCTCACTTCTCTTTGCCCCCATCGGATTTCGAGCCGGGCAGCGAATACACCGCCCGCGTCGACGTACGCACCCCCTCCGGCGCTCGATCCGGTGCACTCGCCACCTTCATCGCCCCCGAATTGGAATCTCCCCAGCCCGATCCGGAGGAAGAGGACGAAGACGACGAGGAAGGTGCCGAGGACGACGCCGAAGTTGAAAGCCCTCCTCTACAGGTGGTCGAACAGGACGGCGGATGCAACGCCATCGGTGGAGGATCGAACCCCACCACCCTTTTGCTTGTCGTCGCCTTGATCGCCCTGTCGATGATCCGAAGGACGAAGGACCACCGGCGGTTGTCCGGCCATAATCGTGCGAATCTGAGGATATGAGGCTACAAGTACAATTCGACACGCAGAAAGGGATCACATATCCTCGCCGCATATTATATGGTATTCGAACTCGAAAGGCCCATGAGCGTGTATCGAGACCTCAGCACTTCACTCATCATCACGGAAAAAGACATGCCGACGCCGTCACTGCGCATTGTCCTCTCACTCTTCATCTTGATTTTGGCGACCGCAACATTCGGGCTGGCCGGGTGTAGCTACGACAGCACGCTGTCGGATATCACCTGTGAAGGCGACGACGATTGCCCGGGAGACGCTGTCTGTGAGAACAGCTACTGCGTTCCCGGAGGCTCGCCGACCCTCGACGCCGGCGACGCCGGCGACGACGCCGATACGGCTGTGCCCGACCCGGACACCTCCACGCCGGACGCCGACGTGGAATGCATCGCCGAAAGCGATCTCGAATTTTGTCAGCGCTTTAGCGATCGAGTGGAATGTGGCGTATTGGTGGAGGACGACGAGTGCGGCGATGAACGCACCGTGGATTGTGAGCAGGAGAGCGACGCCTTCGGCTGCCTTCCCCTCGAGGAGTGTGTGGAGGCGGAAGTCGATGGTGATGTTCACCTTTCCTGCGAGTGCACGGTGTCGTCGACGCAGGACGTCTGCGAGTCTGGCCTCTACGAGTGCGGTACAGTCGATAGTGACCTCATCTGCTCCGGTTGGACCGGCGATGATCCCGTGGCATGTCCCGATTGTCCGGATGGCGAGGCCTGTGGAGAGGACATCGATAATATCTGCGGTTGTCCCTGCGATGTCGGCGGTACCTGCTTTAACGAAGGAGCATCGCCTGACGATAATGAATGTCTGATCTGCGACCCGGCGCAGAGTGAGACCAGCTTCACCCACGTCAACGCAGGAGAATCCTGTGCGAGTACTACCCCCGGTGCAGACGGTGTCTGTGACGGCGACGGTGCGTGCGTCGATTGCATAGGCAATGAGCATTGTGACTCCAATGCCTGTCTGACCTGTGATGGCAACCAATGTGTCACTTATTGTGGCAACGACGACGTCTGCGACGGTGGCGGAAACTGTGTCGAATGTACCGGCAATGAACACTGCGACTCCAATGCCTGTCTGACCTGTGATGGCAACGATTGCGTCTCCGCATGCTCCGGCGACGACGTCTGCGACGGTGGCGGCAACTGTGTCGAATGTACCGGCAATGAGCACTGTGACGCCGATGCCTGTCTGACCTGTGATGGCAACGATTGCGTCTCCGCATGCTCCGGCGACGACGTCTGCGACGGTAGCGGCAACTGTGTCGAGTGCACTGGCAATGAGCACTGTGACGCCGATGATTGTCTGATCTGTGATGGCAACGATTGCGTCTCTGCATGCTCCGACGGCGACGTCTGCGACGGAGACGGTGAGTGCGTCCAGTGCAATGTCAATGAAGACTGTGACACCGGCGACTGTCTGGAGTGCTCCGACAACCAGTGCGTCTCCACCTGTGGTGAAAACGAATATTGCATGGACTCCCAGTGTACCTGTGACACGAGCCACGACAGCATCGAATGCTGTGACGTCGGCGATTGCTCATCGAACCCCCCCCAGACTTGTCAGAACAATTCTTGCAGCGGCCCCGGCGGCTGAACCG
>SLPW01000431.1 GCA_007131755.1 Myxococcales bacterium
ATGGCCGCGAATTCCTCGGCCATCGCCGACGTCAGCAGGTGGGCAAAATGCGCGTAGGATTCGCGCAGGCTGTTGAAGGCCAATTCGTAGGCGATATTTCCGCTGGCCGAAACAAGAGCACCCCAGAATTCGAGGCTTGCGAGCTGGAGGCGCTCCAGATCGTCGCCGGCCTCTTCCATTTCGTCGACGATGGGCTCCAGTGTTTTGACGACCCCCTTTCCTCGTCGAGCACATAATCGGGCAATGCTGGGGGCGAGTGCGCTTCGCATTTCCACCACGCTGCGGGCCACCTGCAGGTCCAGCCGTCCTTCATCATCGACGAGCAGAGAGGACAGCAAATCGGTGCCCGCCGTCTGGCGAAAATCCAGCACTTTCGTGGAGCCACCGTGGCGGATGGAGATGAGCCGGGCCTGTTCCAGTCTCTTGAGAGCTTCGCGCACGGCTCCCCGGTTGACGTCGAGCTTGTCGGCCAGTCTTCGCTCGGCAGGCAGGGTGTCACCGGGGCCGATTTCTCCGCGCAAAATGCGATCGCGCAGATCGTCGAAGACGGCGTCGGCCAGGGATTTGGTGCGAACCGGTTTCCAGGACTTGCTCATAAGGGATCTCTCGAAGGGGGAGCAATTCCCAGCGATCATAGTTAGAGTGGGCGGGAGTGGTCAAATGGTCATACCAGATGTGGAGGTCGAGGGGGCGGGAGCCTGACGTCGGAGAGCTACAAAACCTCGGTTCCACTTCTTAAATCACCGTTCGCCGCTCTCCGATTTACTTCTACTTACCACTCGACACGTGCCGGGGTTCCGACAGGCCTTGCTGGCACCGGAAGTTGTACAACTCAAGTAGAAGTTGAAGGGAAAGTTGATCGGAGAACGGTGATCGGAGAACGCCGGGATGTCCCGTAGGCCCTTAGTGACGTTGTACTATTAGTATTAGAGAGAGGCGAAGGGGACGGCGAAGGCGGTGATGGAACCTGCGACGGTGGCGAGGACGTAGGCCGCTGCCTTCCATCCGGAGCGGGGGACGAGGGCCACCGTTTCGGTGCAGAAGCTGGAGAAGGTGGTGTAGGCGCCGCAGAAACCGACGCCTGCAAAGAGCAGAAGGGGAGCGTCGATGACACGGGTGAGGTCCGGTGTGGTCAGTGCGAAGAGGACGCCCAGGATGGCGCTCCCCGTCAGATTTACGAAGAGGGTGGGAAAGGGAAAGTGGCTCGATGGGGACAGAAGCGCGCCGAGGCGGGTCACCCAGAAGCGGGTGACCGCGCCGAGGGCTCCACCCAGGCAGACGAGGACGATGGCGAGGAGGTTCATCCGATACTCCTCTCAGTGGCGAGCAGGGCCCTTCCGGCGCCGAGGCCCGTCCAGGCGGCGAGGAGGCCGAAGATGAGGGAGACGGCGACGTAGAGGCCGGCCAGGCCCGGCGTGTCGTGGAGGACGAGGACGAAGGAGTCGGCGGCGAAGGTGGAGGTCGTGGTATAGCCGCCGCAAAACCCGACGGCCACGCCCTGTTTGAGCCAGGCCGGAGCTTGCTTGATGCCGGCGATGGCGCCGGTGACCAGGCCCAGAAGGAAGGCGCCGGTGATATTCTCGATCACCGTTCCCACGGGAAAGGCCGGGCTGAAGGTGGCCACGTTGAGCAGGTGGCGAAAAAGCGTTCCCAGCGCTCCCCCGGCGGCGACGAAGAGGGTATTTCGCAGGGCATCGGGCATCGCGACTACCAAGCGTTTTCGAGGAGCTCCTCGATCTCGTCGGCCGTCGGGTCTAGCCCCTCCGGGACGTTGGGCATGAAGACGTCGTTGATGGTGGCCTCGGCGATGTCGCGCAGGATGGATCGGTCGGCGCCGTCGATGTCTTGCAGGCGCGAGGGCAGGCCGAGAGCATCGCGCACTTCGGCGACGGCATTGGCGATGGCCTCCGGTTTGTCGTCGGCGTCACCGACGTCGAGGGCGTCGGCCAGGAGATCGCGGCGTCCGTCGACATTTTTGAAGATGTAGCGAAGGGCGTCGGGAGTGATGACGGCATGGGCCAGGCCCTGCTGGATGCGGAATCCGTCGCGCAGGGTGTGGCCGAAGGCGTGAATGAGCGAGAGAGTGGTCAGGCCGGGGCGGGCGATGCCGAATTGGACCAGGATCAGGCCCTGAACGACGGTGTGGAGAATCTCCTCGGTGGGTTCGGCTTCCCCGAGCTTACGCAGGCCACGGCTCATCAACTGGATGCCACGTGCACTGGTGGCGTCCGTGATGGGAGTGCGGTGGCGGGTGTAGACCGTCTCCAGACCCTTATTGAAGCCGTTCATCGCCGATCCGGCGAGGATTTCTCTGGGGGTGGTGGCGTAGAGAGCGGGGTCGTGAAAGACGGCGGTCGGCATCAGGCGCCGATCCTTGACGCCGCCGCCGCAGGGGCTGGAGACGAGTCCGGACTCGGGGGTAGCGCTGACGCCGGCGACGATGGACAGGTCTGCCCCGGCGAGGGTGGTGGGGACGGCGACGATGGGAAGGGGAGTGCCGTCGCCCATCTTGATGGTGCGTGTATTCTCGAGCTCTTCACCGGCGTCCTCTGGGGAGTCGTCGCGGGTGGAGAGGATGCTGAGCACTTTGCTGACGTCGAGGCTGCTTCCGCCGCCGACGGCGACGATGACGTCCACGTCGTACTCCTCCACCACTTGTTGTGCGCGAGCGGCGGTGCCCAGGCGTTTTCGAGGCGTAGTCTCGGCGAAGACGGTGGCCAGGCGATCGCCGAGTCCGCTCTTGACGGAGTCGATGACGTCCGGATTGTCGGCGATGGCCTTTCCGGTGACGACGAGAGCACGCTCAAAACCCTGCTGCGCAAGCTCTTCGGCCAGATCGGCTGTGCAACCGGTGCCGAAGCGAATGACTCCCGGGGCGTATTCGAAACGGAATTCGGTGGACTGACTCATGGGGGCCTCCTGAAGTGGCGAAAGGCATTGACGTCGATTGCGATCGCCAGTGTTTAACCACAGGGGAGGCCCGAACGGCAAGTGTGTCCGGGAGGATTACTTCCGAAAGAGTTCGGGGGGACGAAAATCGGGGAGTCCGGCTTCGATCTCGTCGCGTCGGCCCTCCAGGTGCTCGGGAAGCACCAGGCGAGAACCCAGTTTGCCGGGCGCCTCGTCGTAGGTGAAACCGGGCCCCATGGTGGCAAATTCGAAGAGGACGCCTCCCGGTTCGCGACAGTAGATGGATCGAAAATAGAGCCGATCGATGCTCTCCGTAACCCGCAGGCCGCGATCTGCGAGGGCGCGGCGCAGGCGGGTTTGTTCGTCTGCGTCGGCGACCTTGAAGGCCACATGATGAACCGAGCCGCGGGCTACGCGTCCGCGGGGACGTTCGGTCTGGACGAGATCGACAATGGAACCCGGACCTTTTTCAGGGGCCTGCAGGCGGACGCGGTCACTGGAGCGGGCCACCGCTTCGTAGCCCAATATATCGGTGAGAAGATCGCGGGTCGGATCGAGGTCGGTAATGGCGAGGGTGACCCCGTGAAAGCCCCGAAGTTGGTGTTCTTCGGGAACCGGCGAATTGGACCAGGGCTCGACCTGTGCTGCGTCGGCCGCTGGACTGGCGACGAGTTCAATATTGATGTCGTCCGGATCCGAGACGGCGAGGACGATTTCGTCGAAGCGACGGAACTCTCGAATCTCAAGGGGCTGCTCCTCGAGGCGCCGGCGCCAGTAGTCCAGAGACGCAGGCCGGATGAGATAGGCTGTGTCCTGCGTCTGGCCGGAGCCCATGCGTCCCCTGGGCTTGTCGGAGGTCCAGGGAAAGAAAGTGATATTCGTCCCCGGCGTTCCCCGGTTGTCTCCGTAATATAGGTGGGGTGTGGTGGGGTCGTCGTGGTTGACCGTGTATTTGACGAGGCGAAGGCCAAGCAACTCCACATAGAAGTGAGCGTTGGGGTTGGGATCGCCACAGATGGCGGTGACGTGATGGAGTCCGGCGATGGTGGGTTTCATAATACCTCCGATGGCAGCGCGAGAAGGGTGTCGGCGCCTGTTCGGCGAATGTAAGACGTGGTGGGAGAAGGCAAGGCAGTCACGTCGGGCGGCAAAGGGGATCACGGTTTTTCGTTGCTTCCATCGGGGGGTCCCTGCTAGATGAGGGATATGGTCCGATTTCGCCATTCCTCGCCGCGTTTTCAGTGAGACGTCGACGTTGTCACCTTCCAACACAGGATTGCCCAGGAGGTACGAAATCGGAGTGAACGGACGACGTCGACACGATCATGGAGATCATCCAAGTCGCGCTGGGCTCATAAAAAAGGTCTGAATCATGAAGAAGTTTATCTACACCATTGCATTGTCTTTCCTCTTCATCGGCGTCGCCTGCGATAACGGCGACGACAATGGAGAAGAGACGCAAGAAGAAGAAAATGGAGAAGAAAACGGAGAGGAGAACGGAGAAGAAAACGGAGACGAAGGAGAAGCAGAAGCGGCCCCGGCGGGACCGCAAGAACTGGGGGAACTCGGCGTCTCTGTGGAGCTTCCGGAAGGTAGCGAGATTGGCGATGCCATCATCAATACCAGCGGGAAGGCTCTTCAGGTGGAAGGACCGGAGATCTTCGTGACCTTCGATCGGCCCGGCGACCTGGACGCCACCGATCTGGAGGC
>SLPW01000066.1 GCA_007131755.1 Myxococcales bacterium
AAAGCCCGCTCCCCTGACCGGGGGGCGGGCTTTTTGTTTTTGGGCTGTTTGCCCGCCGATGGCTCGCTGATCAGTCGTCCTGTCGGAGCGACTTTTCGAGTTCGCGGTATTGTTCCAATTCGTCGTCGTCGAGTTGGTCCTCGTCGACCTGTTCCAGATGTTGGCGGGCTCGATCCCGATCGCCCTCGCGATGTGCCCGAAGGGCTCGCTCGAGAGCCGTGGTGGGAGCTTCGTCGGCAGGAGGGGCTTCGGCGTCGGCCTCGGCGGGAGCGGCCGGTTCTTCACGGTCAGGCCCGGCGGGAGCAGCTCCGGCCGCCAGATCGTCGGCCATAGCGAAGTCGTCGCTGTCCAAGCCTCCGACGGAGCCTCCGGACTCGGGCTGGGCCTGCGGTGATGGAGCGGACGCCCCACCGCCGGCAGCTCTTCCCCGGGCTCCGACAGAGTCAAGGGAGGGGCGGGCCTGTCGCGCTTCCGTGCGCTCCTCGAGCATGGCCAGCGGGGCGTCGTCGCCCGGGGCTGCGGGCTCGGGCTCGGCGGTAGGGGCGGAGGCTTCTTCGTCCTCTGAGACGGCCTCTACCATCGCCAGGGCCGCGGAATCGGCAGTTTCGGCCACTTCTTCGGCGTCGGCTTCGACAGGGGCCGGCTCGTCCGGTTCGTGGGGCTCGATATCTTCGCTCACTGCGACTTCTTCGGCAAAATGCTCCATGGCATAGGAGTCATCCTCGGCTTCCTCGAAGGTACCTTGCGTGACCATTTGCCCCGATGGAGGCGCCTCGTCGTCAATGACGTGGCCTCCGTAGTAAATATAGAGAAGGATGGTGGCGAAGCCCACGGCGGCGAGGCTTGCGGCGATACGGAATCCTCCGGAGTCGACGAAGGTGGTCCACAGTCCGTCGCCGGGCGAAGTCGATCGGTTTTTGCTGGAGCCGGTGGTATTGGAGCGATATTGAGAGGCGGCGTCGAGAATGGCGGCGCTAACTTCGTCGGGGACTTCTTCGGGAGGAGGGATGTGGCGCTGGACATCGCCGTGTACCTGTTGAAGCTGTCGCCACTGTTCGGCGAGCTCCTCGTCATCAGCGATCGCCTCGCGCAGGCGTGCTTCTTCCTCGGGGGAACATTCCCCGTAGAGGAGGTCGAGCAGTTCGTCGTTGTGGGGAAAAGTATCCATACCGTTTCTGCGGGTCCTCTCGAGACCTCTTGTTTATACCAACGAGTTAGCGCCGGTGGCTCATTCCGCCGCGAAATCGCGGCTCCTGACTCATATCAACGAAAATTTGGGCAGATGGATCTAAAAAAAATGGGTAGCGGGTGAACTGCGGATGACGGGTGATGGGTCTCATGGATTTCGGTCCTTTGAGGGTTAGCAGTAGTCAGGGCACCATTTCGAGTTGTTCGTCGTCGTCGAAGCTCTGGTCGCGAAATTCGGCCAATTCCCCGCGAAGGGTCTCGAGGGCGTAGCGCATGCGGCTTTTGACGGTGGGCACTGCGGCGTCGACCACCTCGGCGACCTCTCGAAAGGTCAGACCCGAGATCTCGCGCAGGACGAAGACCTCCCTCTGTTTGTCCGGGAGCTTATCCAGGGCCTGTTGGAGACGGTCGCGGAAATGGTGGCGGTCGGAGTCGACGCCTGCCGAGCGTGCGTTGTCGTCGACGAGGCGATCCTGGTGGGTCTGCCCGCTGTCTTCGCCATCGACGGTGCGTTGAAGGGAGTGGAGCTGGGCCCGCGAGCGGCTGCGCGCGGCGTCGATACAGGCGTTTCGGGCGATGGTATAGGCCCAGGTGGTGAATTTGGCGGTGGGTTTGTAGGAGGCGGAACTCTTGATGATGCGCAAGAAGACATCTTGCAAGAGCTCGTCGGCCACGTCGCGGCGTCCACATCGGCGCAGGATGAAGTTGTATAGCGGACGCCGGTGGCGCTCAAAGAGAATGGTGAAAGCTCGTTCGTCGCCCTCGGCGTAGCGCTGCATCAGCTCTCGATCGTCGAGCTCCTCCAGCACTACTTCTTCATCGGACTGCTGTCGTCCGAAGAGGGATTTGATGACGGAATAGAGCAAAGCAGTTCCAGCAAAGGGCGTTGACGGGCGATGTAGGGTCGCTCATTCGGCCTCAGCTTCATCCATCGCTTCATCGACGTCCTGGGCCAACTCGCCGATGGTCTTGCCCCCTCGCCAGCCTGCGATGGGGGTTCGATCGCTTTGGAGGGCCTGGATTTCGTCGCGAAGCTCTTGGATGTCGAGTTGTTGGGCGCAGCGAAGCCCGAAGACTCGCGCCGGCCAGTGGTCGCTGGCCAAGAGATCGGCGATGAGCTGGGGATCTTCGTCGAAGTCCCCCTCTTCAATGGCGGCGGCGACGTTTCGACAATTGGAATTGGGCCGGCCCCGAAGGCCGTCGTTGTCGTAGAATTCCTCGTCCTCCGGCAGGGCGGTGGCGACGTCGGGGATGATCTCCAGGCCGAATTGGTCTACGAGCTTCTGGACGGCGATCCAACGGTAGGTGCCCGGAATCTCTTCGACGGTCTGAAGGGCGATGTCGCGGGCCTCTTCGGGAGCGACCTCAAAGAGGGTCTCAATGGAGATCTGAAAGAGATTTCCGCTGGAGTCGGGATCGGTGACGGCGGTTTCTAGATAAGGGAGGATGCCTTTGGTCTCTGCGTCCTGAATGGCGAGGACGACTTCGTCGGAGACATCGGGGTGTTCCTGTTTGGCCCGCTCTCCGATGGCCCGGTCGAGGCTGAAGAGGGCGTCGTCGTCGGGGGCCTGGGCGCGAAGGGAGGCGGCGAGTCGATTGGGCTCTCGAGCATCGACGATCCAATTTTCTACCTCCTCCATGGCGCCGTCACCAGCGACGGGCACGATGAAGGGAATGCGCACGGCGCCCCATTGGGTGCGCACCTCCTGATCGGCGCTGATCCAGTTGCGCAAAATCTCCTGAGCCGCCTCCTGAGCCTCTCCTTCCATATGAGGGCTCAAATAGTAGAGGGCGTTGACACCGTGGATGGCCTTCAATCCGTCGGGTCGGATGGTGCCTCCCTGCTCCAGGAGTTCGTCAGTGATCTGAGGAAAGTCCTGTACCTCCCACATCTGTTGTGCCGTGGGCAGGGCGGCGGCGGCGATCTGGGCTCTTTCGGCGTCGTCGTCGATTCCGTTGAGGACGTCTTCCAATTTGTGGAATTGACCGTCTTCGACGAGGATCTGCATTCCTCTCTGCCGGACCTCCATGGACTCGCCGGGATCCTGGACCCACCGGGCGATCTGTTGCTGACCACCCTGGGTGTCGCGGTAGTCCTCGAGATCTTCGGGCGTGCGCTCGCAGCCGAGGACGCCGGAGACAAAGAGAATCAAAAGGGCGACAGTGGCGAGGCGTGCCGAGTTTGTACGGCGGGTGATCAAATTCGTCATGGTTGATTCCTGGGGTTCAATAGCCAGCGATCGTCCTGAGAATCGAAGACGCAGAAACGATACAGCGCCGGTCGTGGGCTTGTCTATGGGCGTCGGGTTGCAGGCCAGGACAATCGCATCAAATTTGACCCACAGGATATGGACGGCATCAAGCTCACACGAAATTTCGTCGCCGGTTCTTGGACTGAGATTGTCTTGAACAGTCCGAGAGGTTGGGTAGACGCTGAGTGGCATCTTAGCTAAGCTTGCGGGGCCCTTAAGACCTCAGACGAGAGTTGATTTTCGTGCTGGACCGAACGGTGGCGATGGGCAAAGGCGGTTGATTGATCGTCATTTGTTCGACGGGCCGGCAGCGCCGGTATTGGTCGAGTTCGGCTCAGGGCTCTCGCTGAATCCTGCGCTGAATTGGTGTGACTTTGTCCGAGAATTACGATGCCGAAAGCAGTCAATGGAGTCGCCTTTTATTGGTTTGTTTTCGTGATCTTCGTCGTGATGCTTGGGGTTGGTTGCAACACCGATATGGAGTTGGAAGATCGGCTGTTCCAGTGCGACAGTGATGTCGACTGCTTCGATGGCTTTCAGTGTGTCAACGAGATCTGCGTCAGAGATGCACTCGATGCAGGTCTCGACGCAGATTTAGACGCGGGGGACGCCGATCCCGATGATATTTGCGCCCAGGTGGAGTGCCTGGATGACGAGGAGTGCTATCGCGGCGTTTGTTACCCCTCCTGCAGTGACGCATCGGACTGTGACGTGGATGAGCGCTGCTATGGTGATCACTGCGCTCCGCTGGACTGTTCGGGTGTCGAATGTGAAGACGGCGAGGCCTGCCATCAGGGAATCTGCTATCCCTCCTGTGAAGAACATGGCGACTGTGGATCTGACTCGGCCTGTTCTGACGATACCTGCATTCCTCATTGTGACAATATCGACTGTCCGCCCGGCGAAGCATGTTACTACGGAACCTGTCACGTCGAATGTGACGACCAGGGCGATTGTGACACCGAAGAACGGTGCGCCGGCGAGGCTTGTGTTCCCACCGGTTGTTCGGACATCGAGTGTCGCGACGACGAGACCTGCCTCCAGGGAACTTGTCATCCTACCTGTCTGACCGACGGGGATTGCGGTGACGAAGCCCTATGCGAACAGGAGGCGTGCATCGTTCCCAGTTGTGACGACGGACTTCAGAGCGGTGATCAGACCGGCGTAGATTGTGG